>CAKUEZ010000015.1 GCA_934646965.1 uncultured Collinsella sp.
GCCAGCCCGTCGGCGCCGTACGTCATCGATTCTATGGTGAGCTTCATATTCCTGCCTGTCATTCGCGTTGTTGTCCGCACCATGGTAGCAGGGAAAAGCGCCCCGCATCCGAGGCTTTCCTCAAATGCGGGGCGCTTCTACAAACCGCTTCTACAAACGACTATTTCGTCTTGCCGGTAATGAGCGTCTTAAGACCCAGGCCGATCAGGCCCAGACCCATGCGCACGCGACCGGGGCGATGGCGCTCGATGGCCTTGGTCTTGCCAGCGGACTTCTCGCGACGGGCGCTCGTCTCAGGCGCGCGCTTGGCGGTCTGCGGCTCGGGCTGGGGTGCAGGTGCAGGCTCAGGCTCAATGACGGTCGCTTGGACCTTCTGGACCTCGGGTGCTGCCGGCTGCGGCTTGGGCTCGGGAGCAGGTGCGGTGACAGGCTCCGCCTCAACGACGGGCTCGGGCGCGGCCTCAACGACGGGCTCCGGCTCCTCGACAGGCTCGGGTTCTGCCGCCGGGGGAGCGACGACAGCCTCCGGCTCGGCTACAGGTTCGACGGCTGCTTCGCGCTCAAGCTCGGCCTGAATAGCCTCTTCGGCCACACGTTCCTTTTCCTGTGCACGCTGCTGCGCGGCGGCCTCGGCGTTGCGATAGGCGCGCTCCAGCAGGGCTTCCTGCGAGTTGAAGGGCTTTTCGCCCTCCTTGCGCTCCACGGGAACCCAGGTGCCGTCGCTCGTGAGGCTGCGGGCCTTCACGTTGTCGCGCAGCTGCATGCCCATGTACTCGTGCACCAGGGCGCGGCAGGTGGGGTCGAGCACGGGGAAGGCGATCTCCACGCGGTGCTCGGTGTTGCGCGTCATCATGTCGGCCGAGCTCAGGTAGATCATGTCCGAGTCCACGCCAAAGGCGTACACGCGCGCATGCTCCAAAAAGCGTCCGACGATGGAGCGGACATGCACGTTCTCGGTCTTGCCCGGGACGCCGGGTTTCAGGCACGAGATACCGCGGATGATCATGTCCACGCGGACTCCTGCGCACGATGCCTCGGCAATCTTATCGATGACCTCGCGGTCGGTGAGCGAGTTGAGCTTAAAGAACACGCGGGCGGGCTCGCCGGCAAGGGCGCGCTGAATCTCGCGGTCCAGACCGCGCATGATGAGCGGCTTGAGGCCCACGGGAGCCACGCCCAGGAAGCGGTAATCGCCGCGCAGGTTGCCCAGCGACAGGTTGCGGAAGAACAGGTTGGCGTCCTCGCCGATGCCGGGATGAGCGGTCATGAGCATAAAGTCGCTGTAGAGCTTGGCCGTTTTCTCGTTAAAGTTACCGGTGCCCAAAAGCGTCAGGCGTGTAAGCGCCATGCCCTCACGATAAGTGAGCTGGCAGATTTTGGAGTGGCACTTAAAGCCCTCGGAGCCGTAGATGACGGTGCAGCCGGCCTCTTCCAGGCGCTCGGCCCACTCGATATTGTTCTGCTCGTCAAAGCGGGCACGGAGCTCCATGAGCACCGTGACCTCCTTGCCGTTCTCGGCGGCATCGATGAGCGACTCGCACAGGCGGCTCTGCTTGGCCACGCGGTAGAGCGTGATGCGCAGCGAGATGCACTCGGGGTCGTACGCGGCCTCGTGCACCAGGTCCAGGAAGGGGTTCATGGCCTCATAGGGATAAAAGAGCAGCTTGTCGTGCTGAAGTACCTGCTCGCGGATGGAGCGGGTCATGTCGATAGTGGGGTTGGGCTGCGGCTTAAACGGCGTAAAGAGCAGCTCGTTGCGCAGGTGCTCGGGAATCTTGCCCTCAATGCCAAAGACGTAGCCTAGGTCGAGTGGGATATCGCAGGTAAAGACCGAGCGGCGCGAAAGCTCGAGTGCCTTGCGGATGGTCTTGAGCGTTTGCTTCTCGAGCGAACCCGAGACGGCGAGCACTACCGGCTGCAGGCGCAGGCGCTTCTTGAGGATGCGCTTCATATGCTGGCGATAGTCCTCTTCCTCCTCGACGCCCTCGCCGTCCGGATCGATGTCGGCGTTGCGGGTGACGCGGATGAGCGCGCGGTCGAGCGGCTTATAGGAGCCAAAGCAGCTGTCCAGGCAGGCGAGGATGACGTCCTCGAGCAGAATGTAGGAGTAGGTGCCGGTGGGCGAGGGGATTTCGACCACGCGGTTCATCGAGGCGGGAATCTCGATCAGGCCCAGCAGGCTTTCCTCGTCAGTGACGCCGTCCAGGCCGCAGGCCAGGTAGAGTGCGCCGTTGCGCAGGTTGGGGAAGGGGTGACGCGGGTCGATCACCAACGGTGAGATGACCGGCGACACGTAGGCCTGGAAGTAACGGGTGACAAAGGTGCGCTCCTCGGGCGTGAGCGAATCGACACGCGCGCGGTGAACGCCCAAGGTGTCGAGATTGCCCTCGATGCTCTTAAAAATGGACTCCCAGCGGTCGAGGAGCCCGGGCAGCTCCGCCACGACGGCTTCGACCTGCTCCGAGGCGGTCATATTGCTCTTATTGTCGACGGGTTGCTTTTTGAGCTCGGCCAGGTCGGACAGGCCGCCCACGCGCACCATAAGGAACTCGTCGAGGTTGGACTCGAAGATTGAGACGAACTTAAGGCGTTCGAACAGCGGCACGGACTCATCGAAGGCCTCGTCGAGCACGCGGTTGTCAAAGCGTAGCCAGCTGAGCTCTCGGTTCTGCGTGTACGAGAAGTCGCGCGGCGGTTTGCGACGCTTCGCGGCGGCTTGCTTCTTTTCGATTTTGCTCGGCATATGCATCTGTCCGTTCAGTCCCCACAAGGGACGGTAGCCTAACACTCATCACTATTGTCTCAATTTAGTCTACCTATGGCACGGACGTATTGCGCGAACGGTATCTTTACCTACTTCTTACGCTGGCAAGGCATACGGCTGACTGCCCGTCTCGTTTTGCAAGTAATTTATATCCTCACTCAACTGGTGAGAATGTATGAATAAGAATGATTGTGAGCTGAATATAATCGAATCCAAATCGAATCATGGACAAGCTTCATTTATATGCAGAATACTGATTTAGCTATGCATTTCCAGAGCATGAAATTATTTGTGCGATCTGGTCGGATTCCTCGAAAAAAAGAACGTTTACCTTTGAAAATCTACTTTAGAGAACCGAAGTGCATCATGGGGGAATCGTATGCGATATACCGTTCATCGAACTTTGCTGACCGTTCGGGGGCGAAGTGGAATTGCGGGTGGTTTTTGGATATAACTAGAGCTGTCAGCAAGCAGCGTCCCATACGGAGGGGCGCTGATACATTCGGCCAGTAAGGCCCGAAAGAAAGGTAGGAGGCCATGACGAAAGGTCTGCACGTGCCTTCCGAGATCGGCAAGCTCAGGAAGGTCTGCCTGCACCGTCCCGGCGACGAGCTCCTCAACCTGCCGCCCGACGAGCTCGAGCGACTCCTGTTCGACGACGTCCCGTTCCTGGAGGTCGCACAGCAGGAGCACGACACCTTCGCCCAGATCCTGAGGGACCAGGGCGTCGAGGTCCTCTATCTGGAGAACCTCGTCGCGGAGGTGTTCGACCAGGTCCCCGGCGCCCGCGCCGAGTTCACCGACCAGTACGTCGCCGAGGCCGGCATCCGCGGCCAGCACATGCCGCAGATCGTCCGCGAGAAGCTGGACTCCATCGAGGACAACCTCGAGTTCGTCAAGAAGACCATGGCCGGCATGACCAAGTCCGAGATCGAGATGCCCCTCACGGCCTCCACGACCCTCGACTCCCTGGTCAACTCCGAGTCCGAGTCCGACCTGATCATCGACCCGATGCCCAACCTCTACTTCACCCGCGACCCGTTCGCGGTCGTCGGCGAGGGCGTCAACCTCAACCGCATGTACTCGGTCACCCGCAACCGCGAGACCCTGTACGGCAAGTACATCTTCAAGTACCACCCCGACTACAAGGACGTCTCGCTGTACTTCCGCCGCGACTGCCAGTTCCACACCGAGGGCGGCGACGTGCTGAACATCAACGAGAAGACCCTCGCCGTCGGCATCTCCCAGCGCACCCAGGCCGCCGCGATCGACGTCATGGCCCAGAACATCTTCTGGAACTCCGACTCCAAGGTCGAGCGCATCCTGGCCTTCGACATCCCGGTCTCCCGCGCCTTCATGCACCTCGACACGGTCTTCACCCAGATCGACGTCGATAAGTTCACGATCCACCCCGCCATCATGGGCACCCTGCGCGTCTACGAGCTGACCGCCGGCAAGAACCCGGGCGACGTGAACATCCGCCTGATCGAGGACACCCTCGAGCACGTCCTGGAGGACGCCACCGGCGTCGACCAGGTCAAGCTGATCCCCTGCGGCGGCGGCGACCCGATCGCGGCCTCCCGCGAGCAGTGGAACGACGGCTCCAACACCCTGTGCGTCGAGCCCGGCAAGATCTGCGTCTACGCCCGCAACACCGTCACCAACGACGTGCTGTACAAGGAGGGCCTGGACCTTCTCGTCGTGCCCTCCGCCGAGCTCTCCCGCGGCCGCGGCGGCCCGCGCTGCATGAGCATGCCCTTCTGGCGCGAGGACCTCTAAGGTTTTCGAAGACCCGTACAGGTCTTAAAACACACATCTAGCTGCCATTAGATGTCTCCCATTGGGGCGGTGCGGATCTTTCGCACCGCCCCAAACTTGTTTAATGATGTTAACTTAACAACAGATAAGGTGACCGTTATGTCTAAAGACAGTCACGTCGACAACCCCAACGGTGTCGGCTTTTTTGGCCTGGTCGGCATGGTCGTTTCCTCCTGCATCGGCACGGGCGTGTTCGCTCTGACCGGTCAGCTCGCTAACGTCGCTTCCCCCGGTGCCGCACTTGTCGCATGGGTCGTTTGCGGCTTGGGCTTTTTGATGCTGGCGCTCTCGCTTGCCAACATTGGCTCCAAGCGTCCCGACCTTGATGGCGCCTGCGCCTATGCCGAGGAGGGCTTTGGCCCCTTCCATGGATTTATCTCGGGCTGGGGTTATTGGCTTTCGGCATGGCTCGGCAACGTTGGCTTTGGCACCATGATTGCCCAGGTTCTGGGTTCTGATTATTGCCTGGGCACGATTATGCCGGGCGTGTTCTCGGATCCCGTGACCGGTAACCCCGCCGTCGTCGGCGTCGTTGTCGTGTCGCTCGTCCTGTGGGGCATTACGTTCCTGGTCATTCGCGGTGTTGAGAGCGCTGCGGCCTTTAACGCGATCGTCATGGTCATCAAGATTGCTTCCATCCTGCTGTTCATCGCGTTTTCCTGCTTTGCCTTTAACGCCGGCGTGTTCACCGCCGACTTCTGGGGTACCGCTGCGCGCAACGCCACGATTATCGCTGCGAACGATGTTGAGCTCGGAAGCGTTTCCAACCAGGTCACGCAGTGCATCCTCATCATGATGTGGGTCTTCATCGGCGTCGAGGGCGCTTCGGTCATGTCCGGTCGCGCCAAGCGCAAGAGCGAGGTCGGCTCCGCCACCATCATCGGCCTGATCGTTCTGCTGACCCTCTACATCGGCGCCTCCGTCATCCCGTATGGCGTTGTGGACTACGCCGATCTGGTCGCGGCTCCCAAGCCTGCCACCATCACCGTGTTTGAGCAGCTTGCTCCCGGCTGGGGCGGTGCCTTCATCTCCTGGGCCATCATCATCTCGGTGTGCGGCTCCTGGCTGTCCTTTACCATGCTCCCCGCCGAGGTCTCCTCGATGATGGCCGATCATGGTCTGCTGCCCAAATCTTGGGGCGAGGTCAACGCCAAGGGCGCTCCGCAGATGGCCCTGATCATCGTCGGTGCCCTGACCGAGGCATTCATCATCATCGCCACGTTTGCCGCCGACGCCTACACCTTCGCCATCTCCATGTGCACCGTGACCATCGTCGTCACCTGGGCCTATGCCGCGGCGTATCAGGTTAAGTTCTCCCGTGAGCGTGGCGAGACGGGCCAGATGCTCATCGGCATCCTTGCCCTGGTGTTCCAGGTCGTGGGCGTGCTCTTTACCGGCTGGGGCTTCCTGCTGCTGGCCTGCCTGGGCTATATCCCCGGCTTCCTGTTCTATCGCAAGGCGCTCTCCGAGTCCGGTCAGTCCATGGGCAAGGGACAGGTCATCTGCGCGGTCGTTATCGCCATCCTGGGCATCATCTCGATTCCCATGACCTTTGCCGGCATCATCCCCGTGTTCTAGCGATTGGAGCCTAGCCATGGATATCAAGACTATCGGCGTTGAGGAGTGGCTCAACGTTTGGGAGAAGAGCGCCACATGGGATATCGCCCAGTCGACGATCTCGTCGCTCACCATGGGCGAGCTGCGCGCGCTCGACGAGCAGGACGGTGCCACGTTCTACGAGCGCCTGGACCGCGAGAAGATGAACTACGGCTGGATTGAGGGTTCGCCCGACTTTAAGGCCGAGGTCGCCAAGCTCTATCGTCGCGAGGTCAATCCCGATCATATTCTGCAGACCAACGGCTGCACGGGCGCGAACCTCAACGCCATCATGGCTGTCGTAGAGCCCGGCGACCATGTGATCGCCGAGTGGCCCACCTATGCGCCGCTCTATGAGATCCCGCGCACGCTGGGCGCCGAGGTCGAGTACTGGGAGCTTCGCGAGGAACTCGGGTGGAAGCCCGATATCGAGGAACTCAAGCGTCTGGTCCGCCCCAACACCAAGCTCATCTGCATCAACAACGCATCGAATCCCATCGGTACGGTACTCGATGCCGATACGCTCGGCCAGATTGCCGAGATCGCCCGCTCGGTGGGCGCTTACGTGCTGTGCGACGAGGTGTACCTGCCGCTCGAGAACACCGAGGCCTTCATGTCGATGGCCGATGTGTACGAGAAAGCCATCGTCACCAACTCCGTGTCCAAGACCTATTCGACGCCTGCAGCCCGCGTGGGCTGGGTCGTGGCAGACGAAGAGGTTTCCAACCGCATCCGCACCTATCGCGATTACACCATGATCTGCGGCGGCGTGTTCAACGACGCCCTGGCGACCTATGTGCTCGAGCATAAGGACAAGATCCTCGAGCGCAACCGCAAGATCGTGTTTGGCAACCGCGATATCGCGCAGGCTTGGATCGACACGCAGCATCGCGTTTCCTGGACGGCCCCGCAGGGCGTGTCCACCTCGTTTATCCAGCTGGATATCCCCGAGGACGATGAGGAGTTCTGCAAGCGCCTGCTGGCCGAGAGGGGAGTGCTGCTGGTGCCCGGCAGCCGCTTTGAGCTTCCCTGCGGCGCACGCCTGGGTTACTGCGCGAGCGAGGACGTTCTGCGCGAGGGCCTGAGGCTTTTGGGCGAGGCGTTGGCGGAGTTTGATCGCTAGGATCACGACGGCTCTCGAAGGCTGCTCAAAACTGCCTATGATTATCGAAAACAGACCCGTTTCCCACGAGGGGAGCGGGTCTATTTTTCTATACCGAGAAGCCAAGTTGTTACAAATACGACGTCAAGGCGAGATGGTATCCGCTGGGCTTTATACTGAGCTTCCGGTGAACGGTATCAAGCGTCTGGTAAACGGTTTTTTGTTTACTAGAAATGAATAGGACAAACTTTTTTCTGAATAAAAATGAAAATGGTTGAGATGTGGTATGAATCGCTAATTCTATTCATAGCTTTATTGGAAATATGCAATTTGAGGGTGGTTTATCAAAGATTCGTTCCATTCG
This sequence comes from uncultured Collinsella sp., assembly GCA_934646965.1. Classification (GTDB taxonomy): domain Bacteria; phylum Actinomycetota; class Coriobacteriia; order Coriobacteriales; family Coriobacteriaceae; genus Collinsella. The sequence goes on from CAKUEZ010000015.1 coordinate 7,645, forward strand.
ATTTTGGATTGAAAACGCATTTAAGCACGTAAATCCACTTTATTTAGACAAAGTGTGCCATGCGTGAAGTATATGTGTATGCCGTTCACCCCCTATAAAAAACCGTTCGGGGGCAAGGTGGAAGAATGAGCTGATTTTGGATATAAATATGTCGTCAGCAATAACGCCTCACACGGAGGGGCGCTAACGAATCGGCCCCGACAAGGGCCCGAAAGAAAGGTAGGAGGCCATGACGAAAGGTCTGCACGTGCCTTCCGAGATCGGCAAGCTCAGGAAGGTCTGCCTGCACCGTCCCGGCGACGAGCTCCTCAACCTGCCGCCCGACGAGCTCGAGCGACTCCTGTTCGACGACGTCCCGTTCCTGGAGGTCGCACAGCAGGAGCACGACACCTTCGCCCAGATCCTGAGGGACCAGGGCGTCGAGGTCCTCTATCTGGAGAACCTCGTCGCGGAGGTGTTCGACCAGGTCCCCGGCGCCCGCGCCGAGTTCACCGACCAGTACGTCGCCGAGGCCGGCATCCGCGGCCAGCACATGCCGCAGATCGTCCGCGAGAAGCTGGACTCCATCGAGGACAACCTCGAGTTCGTCAAGAAGACCATGGCCGGCATGACCAAGTCCGAGATCGAGATGCCCCTCACGGCCTCCACGACCCTCGACTCCCTGGTCAACTCCGAGTCCGAGTCCGACCTGATCATCGACCCGATGCCCAACCTCTACTTCACCCGCGACCCGTTCGCGGTCGTCGGCGAGGGCGTCAACCTCAACCGCATGTACTCGGTCACCCGCAACCGCGAGACCCTGTACGGCAAGTACATCTTCAAGTACCACCCCGACTACAAGGACGTCTCGCTGTACTTCCGCCGCGACTGCCAGTTCCACACCGAGGGCGGCGACGTGCTGAACATCAACGAGAAGACCCTCGCCGTCGGCATCTCCCAGCGCACCCAGGCCGCCGCGATCGACGTCATGGCCCAGAACATCTTCTGGAACTCCGACTCCAAGGTCGAGCGCATCCTGGCCTTCGACATCCCGGTCTCCCGCGCCTTCATGCACCTCGACACGGTCTTCACCCAGATCGACGTCGATAAGTTCACGATCCACCCCGCCATCATGGGCACCCTGCGCGTCTACGAGCTGACCGCCGGCAAGAACCCGGGCGACGTGAACATCCGCCTGATCGAGGACACCCTCGAGCACGTCCTGGAGGACGCCACCGGCGTCGACCAGGTCAAGCTGATCCCCTGCGGCGGCGGCGACCCGATCGCGGCCTCCCGCGAGCAGTGGAACGACGGCTCCAACACCCTGTGCGTCGAGCCCGGCAAGATCTGCGTCTACGCCCGCAACACCGTCACCAACGACGTGCTGTACAAGGAGGGCCTGGACCTTCTCGTCGTGCCCTCCGCCGAGCTCTCCCGCGGCCGCGGCGGCCCGCGCTGCATGAGCATGCCCTTCTGGCGCGAGGACCTCTAAGTCTTTCCGTTTCCGGTGCGGTCCCCCTACAACCGCACCGGTTTCGCCCGTCAAACGGGCAGCGCTTTTACTTTAAGTAATTCATTTCTTCGAAAGGAAACGAACTATGGGTGTTAACCTCTCCGGCCGTAGCTTCCTCAAGCTCCTCGACCTCACCACCGAGGAGATCGAGTACCTGCTCAAGCTCTCCAAGAACTTTAAGGACATGAAGCGCGCTGGCGTTCCGCACCGCTATCTCGAGGGCAAGAACATCGTCCTGCTCTTCCAGAAGACTTCCACCCGTACCCGCTGCGCCTTCGAGGTCGGCGGCATGGATCTGGGCATGGGCGTCACCTACCTCGATCCCGGTTCGTCGCAGATGGGCAAGAAGGAGTCCATCGAGGACACCGCTCGCGTTCTCGGCCGCATGTATGACGGCATCGAGTTCCGCGGCTTTGCCCAGGACGACGTCGAGGAGCTCGCTGCTAAGTCCGGCGTGCCCGTGTGGAATGGCCTGACCACTGAGTGGCACCCCACCCAGATGCTCGCCGACATCCTGACCGTCCAGGAGAACTTCAACTACGACATCAAGGGCAAGACCCTCGTCTTCATGGGCGACTGCAAGAACAACGTCGCTCGCTCCCTCATGGTCGTCTGCTCCAAGCTCGGCATGAACTTCGTGGCCTGCGGTCCCGAGGAGTGCATGCCCGCTGACGACGTCATCGAGGCTTGCAAGCCCATCGCCGAGGCCAACGGCTGCACCATCAAGTTGACCACCGACGTCAAGGACGGCGTCACCGGTGCCGATGTTCTCTACACCGACGTGTGGGTCTCCATGGGCGAGCCCGACGAGGTCTGGGCCGAGCGCATCGCTCAGCTCACCCCGTATCGTGTCACCTCCGAGGTCATGGCTATGGCCAACCCGGGTGCCATCTTCCTGCACTGCCTGCCCAGCTTCCACGACACCAACACCACCATTGGCGCCGAGAAGTGCGAGCAGTTCGGCATCACCGAGCAGGAGGTCACCGACGAGGTCTTCGAGAGCCCCGCTTCCAAGGTCTTCGACGAGGCCGAGAACCGCATGCACACCATCAAGGCTGTCATGTACGCTACGCTCAAGTAAGAGCATCTAGCATCTCGCTCGGGGTGTATTGCTGCACACCCCGAGCGGTTTTGTCTGGTAAATATCTCGCACCAAGCGGTATGCACGGCACGGAAGAGTCGCTTTGCGCGAGATCAGTTAAATGATTTATGAAGGGGGGATGAGAACCATGACTGAGACCGCTAAGAAAAAGCGCGGTATGCCTTCATCGTTCACCATTCTTCTTGCTCTGCTGGCAATTGTCGCAGTGATTACCGTTATCGTCTCCGGCACGTCCGGCGGCGAGGTTACTGCAGCCCGCCTGAGTGATTTCTGCACCGCCCCGGTTAAGGGCTTTGCTGACGCTCTGCCCGTCTGCCTCTTCGTTATGATCCTGGGCGGCTTCCTCGGCATGATGACCGAGACCGGCGCCCTGGACAACGGCATCGCCGTTCTGGTGCAGAAGCTTAAGGGCAACGAGATTATGCTCATTCCTGTTCTTATGCTCATCTTCTCCCTCGGTGGTACCACCTATGGTATGTGCGAGGAGACCGTTCCCTTCTATGCCCTGCTCGCCGCTACCATGATGGCCGCTGGCTTCGACCCCATGGTCGGCGCCGCTACCGTCCTGCTCGGCGCTGGCTGCGGCTGCCTGGGCTCCACGGTTAACCCGTTCGCCGTCGGCGCTGCCGTCGACGCTCTGACCGGCGTTGACATCGCTGTGAACCAGTCCATCATCATCGGCCTCGGCGCCGTCCTGTGGATTGTCACCACCGCTATGTCGATCGTCTTCGTGATGAGCTATGCCAAGAAGGTCAAGGCTGACAAGGGTTCCACCATCCTGTCGATGCAGGAGCTCAAGGACGCCGAAGAGGCTCACGGCAAGGCTGCTTCCGAGGTTAACAAGGAGGTCAAGCTCACCGGTCGTCAGAAGGGTGTTCTGATTGCCTTCGCCTTCACCTTCGTCGTCATGATCGTCGGCTTCATTCCGCTGGCCGACCTCAACGAGGGCGTCGCCAACTTCTTCGACGCTGGCGCTGTCTACGACGCCGACGGTAACGCCGTCGTCCAGGGCTGGTCTGCCCTGATCACCGGCCTGCCCATTGGCCAGTGGTACTTCGACGAGGCTTCCACCTGGTTCTTCCTCATGGCTATCCTGATCGGTATCATCGGTGGCCTGTCCGAGAAGCAGATCGTTAACACCTTCATCACCGGCGCTGCCGACATGATGTCCGTTGTTCTCGTTATCGCCCTCGCCCGTGGTATCTCCGTCCTCATGGCTAACACCGGTCTCGACGTCTACGTCCTCGACGCTGCCGCCAACGCTCTGGCTGGCCTGTCCGGCGTGATCTTCGCTCCCATGAGCTTCCTGGTCTACTTCGGCCTGTCCTTCCTGATCCCCTCGACCTCCGGTATGGCTACCGTCTCCATGCCCATCATGGGACCGCTGGCTGTTAAGCTCGGCTTCTCGCCCGAGGTCATGGTCATGATCTTCTCCGCCGCCATCGGTGTCGTGAACCTGTTCACCCCGACCTCCGGCGCCATCATGGGTGGCCTCGCCCTGGCCAAGATCGAGTGGACGACCTGGCTCAAGTTTGCTCTTAAGCTCATCGTCGCGCTCTCCGTCGTCTGCGCCGTTATCCTGACCATCGCCTGCGTGATGATCTAAGTACCCAACGGGTACCCCACGGAAACCTTGACGATCCTGTAAGGGATCACCTGGTCATCGTCTGTCCGGTGGGGTCAACCCACCGGTAGACTCCTACCTTTAGCCCCCTCCCGTTCCGTGCGCGGGAGGGGGCGCCTTTTTGTTCCGCGGTTTTACCAAACCGCGGAACTGCTCGACGCTGCGCACCGCCCAGAACGACAATTTGTCATTCAAAAGGCAAGGCATGACCAAAAGGTCTATGCCTTGCCTTTTTCATGTCAACTTGTTCGTTCTGGACGTCGCTCGCTGACGTTGGCTCTTCCTGCGGCGTTTCCATTGTTGGTGCAAGGGGGCGCCTTGCTTGCTCTGGCGGGCTTTCGCTGACTTATGCTCAACCTGCGACGTTTTCATTGTTGGCGCAAAGGGGGCAGGTTTGTCTGCATCATGTTGGTGCAAAGTAACCTGACCCCTTTGCACCAATTCGTCTTTCTCTGTCTCTGGCGGAGCGTTGGGGGCAGCTAAAAAAGCCCCGTCCCAAATTAGCTACCCCGGCCCCGGCGGTTGATGGGGGCTGGCTCCGTTATAATCGCGTAGGAACTTTATTTACGAAACGGGACGGGAGCCATACATGCGACAGGGTTTCGACAACGCGAAGTATATCGAGCTGCAAGCCGCTCATATTAAGGAGCGCATCTCGCAGTTTGGCGGCAAGCTGTATTTGGAGTTTGGCGGCAAGCTGTTTGACGACTATCACGCGAGCCGCGTGCTGCCCGGGTTTGAGCCGGACAGCAAGTTCCGCATGCTCAAGAGCATTGCCGATGACGTCGAGGTCATCATCGCGATCAACGCGAACCATATCGAGAAGAACAAGGCTCGCGGCGACCTGGGTATTACCTATGACGAGGACGTGCTGCGCTTGGTCGACCTGTTCCGCGGTAACGGTTTTGCCGTCGCGGCCGTGGTCATCACCCAGTACGCCGGTCAGCCCGCTGCCGACGTGTTCCGCAACCGCCTGAACACGCTCGGTATTCCCGCCAAGCTGCACTATCCCATCGAGGGCTATCCGCACGACGTCGACCTGATCGTGTCCGACGACGGATATGGCAAGAACGAGTTTGTCGAGACCACCCGTCCGCTCGTCGTGGTCACCGCGCCGGGCCCCGGCTCGGGCAAGCTCGCCACCTGCCTGTCGCAGCTCTATCACGAGCACAAGCACGGCACCGCCGCCGGCTACGCCAAGTTCGAGACCTTCCCGGTCTGGAACCTTCCCCTCACGCATCCGGTCAACATCGCCTACGAGGCCGCCACGGCCGACCTCGATGACGCCAACATCATCGACTCCTTTCACTTGGAGGCCTACAACAAGACCACGGTCAACTACAACCGCGACGTCGAGGCCTTCCCGGTCGTACGTGCCCTGATGGAGAAGATCCTAGGCGAGAGCCCCTACCAGAGCCCCACGGACATGGGCGTCAATATGGTCGGCTTTGCCATCACCGATGACGATGCCTGCCGCGATGCCTCCAAGATGGAGATTGTCCGTCGCTACTTTGCCGCGGTCGAGGCCGTGCGCCGCACCGGTGTGGGCGACGAGCAGGTCGACCGCCTCAAGATCATTATGAAAAAGGCCGGCATCGACAAGAATTACTCGCCGGCACGTTCGGCTGCCCTTACCAGGGAGCAGCTGACGGGAGGCCCCGTGGGCGCCATGGTCATGCCGGACGGCTCCGTGGTGACCGGTAAGACCTCCACGCGCCTGGGAGCCGCGAGCTCGCTCATCATGAATGCGCTTAAGCACGTCTCGGGTGTCGACCTTGAGCTCGAGGTCATCAGTGATGAGGCGATCGAACCCATCAGCAAGCTCAAGACGCATTTCCTGGGCAGCAAGAACCCGCGCCTGCACACCGACGAGACGCTTATGGCACTCTCGATTACCTCGGCCACAAGTGAGACGGCGGCCCGCGTCCTTTCGGGTCTGGAGCAGCTGCGCGGCTGTGATGCCTTCTTTAGCGTGATCATTTCGCCGACGGACGAGACGGTGCTGCGCAAGCTGGGTATCAACGTGTGCTGCGAGCCCAAGTTCGAGCGCCGTGGGTTCTTCCACCGCTAATCGGTATCAATTGGTCTGAAAGGGGCGCATCGGGTATACATCCGATGCGCCCCTTTTATCAACAAAGCCACCGTTTAACCTAAAAATGGGCCGTTTACCTGCCTATAAGCGATTTGAGCGGTATACAATAACGCTGATAAAACATCCTTTGCGGGATACGCCGGTCGTGCACGGCGCAATAGATGCTCGTGCTCGGTTTGAGGAGGCTGCCATGGCAGGCAAGGGTCGTGCGAGTGTCAACGATATGAAACGTGTCGAGGTACTGGTGCTGATGGAAATCGCGCAGCAGTCCAAAGACAATGGCGGGCTCTACGGTTTCTCGCGCAAAACGCTTGCCGAGCGCGTGGGAGTGTCTCCGTATCGTGCCCGTGCGGCAATCGAGCGTCTGGAATCCGAAGACATCATCGAGGTCGTCTCGCGTTACAACGACGATGGCGGCCAGCTTGCAAATAGCATTTGCCTTACGGGGCGTGGCGAATGGTACCTTAAGGGCATTCACGCCGGCATGCTCGTTTCGGATATGCTGCAGGACGAAGTCGCCGATCGATAGCAGCGTGCAAATCTATGTAACGTTACGCCGCCCGGCCACACGGGCGGCGTTTTGTTTCGAGATTGAGAAATGCAATTGCGCACAAGAAAAATTGCGAGCAGTGTGCGTTGCGAGTATTACAATGAAGACCCGTAAGATGTGTATGGACAACTTCTACGGGAAGCGCAGGTAACTCAATATGACCAAGCATGTGTTCGTGACCGGTGGTGTGGTTTCGTCCCTGGGCAAGGGTATTACCGCGGCCTCGCTGGGCCGTCTGCTCAAGTCGCGCGGTTACAAGGTAACGATGCAAAAGGCCGACCCGTATCTAAACGTCGACCCCGGCACCATGAGCCCGTTTCAGCATGGCGAGGTCTTTGTGACCGAGGACGGCTATGAGTCCGACCTGGACCTGGGCCACTACGAGCGCTTTATTGACGAGAACCTGACCCGCGATTCCAACTTTACGACTGGTGCCATCTATAAGAGCCTGATTGCCCGCGAGCGTCGCGGCGACTTTTTGGGCGGCACCGTGCAGGTGATTCCGCACGTCACCAACGCCATTAAGGACAAGTTCCGCCGCATCGAGGAGCAGACCGGCTCCGACGTGGTCATCACCGAGCTGGGCGGCACGATCGGCGATATCGAGTCGCAGCCGTTCGTCGAGGCTATTCGCCAGTACCGCAAGGAGGCCGGCCCCGAGAACGTCTGCTACATCCACGTGTCGCTCGTTCCCTATATCGCCGCTGCCCACGAGGTCAAGACCAAGCCGACGCAGCATTCCGTCAAGGAGCTCCGCAGCTTTGGCATCCAGCCCGACATTATCGTGCTGCGCTCCGACCACCATATCGACGACGCCATCCGCGGCAAGATCGCAAGCTTCTGCGATGTCGACACCGACTGCGTCTTTACCAACGAGGACTGCGCGAGCATCTACGATGTTCCGCAGCTGCTTGCCGAGCAAGACTTTGACCTGCGCATTTGCGAGCGCCTGGGTCTGGACCCGCGCGAGCGCGACATGAGCGAGTGGAACGAGTTCCTGCGCAAGCAGAACCATGCCAACCATCACGCCGACAAGGTGAAGATCGCCGTCGTGGGCAAGTACACGCAGCTGCCCGATGCCTACCTGTCGGTTATCGAGGCCCTGCACCATGCGGGCGTGTTCTACGATCGCCATGTGGACGTGCAGCTGGTCGACGGCGAGAGCCTCGATGAGCAAAACGTCTCCGAGGTCCTGGGCGATGCTTCGGGCATCCTGGTCCCCGGCGGCTTTGGCAAGCGCGCCCTGGAGGGCAAGATCCTCGCGGCCGAGTTCGCCCGTGAGCACAAGATTCCGTATCTGGGCATTTGCCTGGGTATGCAGGTGGCCGTGTGCGAGTTTGCCCGCAACGTCGTCGGCCTTGCCGGTGCCAGCTCCTCCGAGTTCGACCCGGACGGTCCGTATAGCGTGATCGACCTGATGAGCTCGCAGGAGGATGTGACCGAGAAGGGCGGTACCATGCGCCTGGGTGCCTATCCGTGCAAGCTCGCCGCCGATTCCCTCGCTCGCGAGGCATATGGCGAGGAGCTCGTCTACGAGCGTCACCGTCATCGCTTTGAGTTCAACAACGCCTTCCGCGACCAGCTCGAGGACGCCGGCTTGGTTATCTCGGGTCTCTCGCCCGACGAGCGTCTGGTCGAGATGGTCGAGCTGCCGCGTGACGTGCACCCGTGGTATGTGGCCACCCAGGCCCACCCCGAGTTCAAGAGCCGTCCGACCAACCCGCAGCCGCTGTTCCGCGAGTTCGTGCGTGCCTCGATTGGCCAGCACGAGGGTGTCGACCGCCTGCAGGTGACGCCCATGAACCTCGCTACGGACTAAGGGTGCCGGCGAACAAGGAACATACCGAAGCTACTCCCTCGTCGCTCGCTGTGGCGGCGGGGGAGTATCTCGATTACCTCGCGGTCGAGCGGGGTTTGGCGCGCAACACGATTGCGGCCTACCGTCGTGACCTGACCACGTACTGCGCTTATCTGGAGCGGGCGGGCATCGCGTCTTTTGAAGAGGTGACCCGTCAGGTCGTGGAAGGCTTTGTCGCCGATCGCCGCGACGGAGGCTATTCCGATGCCTCGGTGGAGCGCGCGCTTGCGGCCGTGAAGGGCCTGCACGCCTTTTTGGTACGTGATGGGGTCGTAGCCCAAAATCCGACGGCGGCGCTGCGCCTGCCCAAAAAGGCCGATCGCCTGCCGGAATACCTTTCAGTGGAAGATGTCTCTGCGCTGCTCGATCAGGACTTTCCCGAGGGCGAGATGGGATTGCGCGACCATGCCATTCTGGAAGTGCTCTACGGATGTGGCTTGCGCGTGAGTGAGCTGGTGGGGCTCGATGTGGGCGATATCCATATCGATGACGGGTTTGTCCTGGTGCGCGGTAAGGGCTCCAAGGAGCGTCTGGCCCCGTTGGTGGGAAGCGCGGCGCGTGCCTTGACGCACTATATAAGTGACGGGCGCGCTCTGTTGGCTGCCCATGCTCGCGGGGCGGAGACCTCGGCGGTCTTTTTAAATAAGAACGGACGTCGCCTGTCGCGCCAGGCCGTACATGCGATATGCGAGCGGTATGGGCGCCAGGTGGGGCTGGTGGGGCTCCATCCCCACACCTTGCGCCACTCCTTTGCCACCCACATGCTTGCGGGCGGCGCCGACCTGCGTGTACTGCAGGAGATTTTGGGCCATGCCGATATTTCGACCACGCAGGTCTACACGCATGTCGACCGTACGCAGCTGACCGAGGTCTATCTGGCAGCTCACCCGCTGGCACATCGCTGACCTGCAAAGTTATTGGTATTGGGGGACGGGCTCCAGATTGTCGCCGTGTGCTAGTTCACACGTTTTGGCAATCTGGGGCCCCGTCCCATTTTTCGCCACTCACCGTCGCGGTGGTGGGCCGCGTGTGCCGTATGTGGGGGAGTTTGGGGGCGATGTGAACGGCGTGTAAAGGGGCCAAAAATTCGCCTCAAGGTCAACTTGAAGGTTGAGGTTGAAAGGCGGGGTGCTACAGGTGGCATCCCGTCTTTACAGTAAACACAACATATTGTGTTTTCGAACATATGCTCGGGGGTGGCGCTCTATATTTCGGGGGTGGAGTGGCGGGGCGAGGTGGGGGAAGGGGTGGGGAAAGGTGTTGAAAAATGGGGCGGTTCCCCATATTATTAATGGCGTCGACAGGCGGGGTGGTTCCCCGCGTACGTGCCATCTGAGTAACCGAGGGGAGGGCGCACATGGGAATGACTGGCGCATACGAGCGCAATCTCGATGCAAAAGGTCGTCTGTCCCTGCCTGCACCCCTTCGCGAGGAGCTTGGAGAGCACGTTCGCGTGTTCAAAGCCCTGGATGTCGATGCTCTGTACGTGTTCTCTGCCGAGGCCTTCGATAAGTGGGTCGAAGGACTCTTCGCGGGTCGCGAGGGCCACGAGGGTTTTAACCCGCGTGACATCAACGACCAGAAGCTCATGAGGGCGATCAACAAGCGCACCACGTCGATGGATGTGGACAGCGCGGGTCGTATCGGTCTTTCTGAGTCTCTCCGCAAGCAGGCGAACCTCGACCGCGAGGTCACGGTTGTGGGCAACTACGACCACCTTGAGGTTTGGGACCGCGCTACGGCCGATGAGGACGATGACGACGAGGCCCTGCTGGACCTTTTCTTCTCGTAAGGGCAAGGCACGAGTAACGGATGGAGCGTGGGATCTTGACACAAGAATATCGGCATGAACCTGTCATGCTCGGCGAAGTGCTTGAGTCGCTGCAGCTAAAGAGCGGCTCCGTCGTCTGCGATTGCACCCTTGGCGGTGCCGGCCATTCGGTAAAGATGGCCGCGCAGGTGGGGGAGACGGGTCTTTTGCTCGGCGTCGATCAGGATGACATGGCCCTTGAGGCCGCTGGCGCCCGTCTGGACCGCGAGGTTCCCGGCGTTCCGCATCAGCTGCTGAAGGGCAACTTCGGCGACTTGGACGAGCTGCTTTGCTCGGCCGAGGTGCCCGGGGTCGATGGCTTCCTGTTCGACTTGGGCGTTTCGTCACCGCAACTCGATATCCCTGGCAGGGGCTTTTCGTATAACGAGGACGCCCCATTGGACATGCGGATGGATCCGGGTAATAACACCTTAAACGCAGCTGAGGTCATCAACACCTATAACGAACACGACCTCGCCCGGATTCTACGCGTCTACGGCGAAGAGAAGTTCGCCTCGCAGATCGCGCGCGAGATCGTGCGCCGCCGTGAGCAAGAGCCGATTGAAACCACTGGCCAGTTTGTCGAGATCATCAAGGCTGGTATCCCCGCTGCCGCTCGTCGACATGGCGGACACCCGGCCAAGAAAAGTTTCCAGGCCATTCGCATCGAGGTCAATCATGAGCTCGATGTGCTCGAGCGAGGGCTTGACGCCGCCACCAGGTGGCTCAACCCGGGCGGACGCATTTGCGTCATCTCGTATCACTCGCTCGAGGACCGTATCGTAAAGAACCACTTTAAGGAGATGAGCCAGGGGTGCACGTGTCCGCCGGAGATTCCGGTGTGCGTGTGCGGCAACGTGCCGATACTCAAGGTCATCACCCGCAAACCCTTGGTTGCCCAACCCGAAGAGGTTGAGCGCAACCCTCGGGCGAGATCAGCCAAGATCCGCGTGGCGGAGCGCTTGTAGCGTAACGCGCGCGATATTGGACCTCCCGCTCGTACCACAAACGAAGCTTAAACACACTACCAACGTACTCGGGATGGGAGGCGGCATATCATGGGCTATAACACCTCAAACGCAGCAGTCGCCTATGATATGAACGCCATGCCCGCCTACCGTGAGGCACCGCAGGCTCCCGTTGCTCCCCGCGAGCAGCGCACGCCGCGCTTTGATGTCTATACGGGCGCGGGCCGTCAGGCAAACCAGGTGGTAAGCCCGGTTTTCATGAGCGTTCTTAAAACGTTTTGCATCATTGCGGCCATCTTCATGACGATCGGCGTCGCACGCGTGGCACTTGCCGGCGTTACGGCCCAGGTGCTCAACAGCAACGCCGCGCTTACCAACACGCTCGAGAAGGCGACCGACGAGAGCTCTGACCTTGAGGTCATGCACTCTGTTTATGGTGCCGATACGCGAATTCGCGATCTTGCGGGCGCTTATGGCATGGTGGAGCCCAGCGAGAGCGTTACACTTGACTTTTCGCAGGATGCAGCCGCGGGCGCCAGCGCGACCGCGACCGCTCAGTAACAAGACGGTAGCTGAGTATGACAAATGACTATCGCCGCGGTCCCGACGGGAATCGCGGTTCTGGGCGTCCCTCTTCGCGGGGACGCTCTGGTTATCAAGGAGCGGGCCGGCCATCTTACAACGCCGGGCCGTCTCGTGGCAATGACCCCGTGTCGCGTCTCCGCGGCTCGAATGGTCCTCAAATGCATAACACCAGGCCGCGTAAGAGCTCGACGACCGAATGGCTCACGGGCACGCCGCTGCCCCGTCGTAATGCTGTCTTGAGCGTGATCGGGATCGGCATGGGCCTGGGCGCCCTTCGCCTTGCCGACTATCAAATCGTGGAAGCCGATAAGCTGCGCGATCGCGCCGACGCGCGTCGCCTGCTTGCGCAGACGCTGTACGCCAAGCGCGGTACCATCTACGACCGCAACGGCAATGTGCTGACCTCGTCGGTCGAGTGCCGCAATGTCGCCGTGAACCCGCAGCTGGTCGAGGATGTGGACAAGACGGTGTCGGCGTTGGTCAAGGCGACGGGAATCGATAAAAAGACCTGCCGCGAGCTCGTCGATTCGGACGGCACCTGGGTGTATATCAAACGCCAGGTGGACGAGGACGATGCCGCTGTGCTGGAGAAGAAGAATCTGCCCGGCGTGCTCTTTGAGCAGGCCATGAAGCGCGTGTACCCCTACGGCAACCTTGCGTCGCAGGTGCTGGGCGTGGTGAACGTGGATAACGATGGCCTGACGGGCCTCGAAAAGCAGTACAACAAGCTTTTGACCGGAACCAACGGTTCGCTGGTGCGCGAGCGCGCGAGGGACGGTAGCTATATCGCGGGCGGTGCCTATAAAAAGGTGCCAGCGGTCGACGGCGTGGATATCGTGACGACGCTCGACGTCAACATCCAGCGCGCGGCCGAGGACGCTCTGGCCGAGGCGGTCGAGAAGACCAAGGCCAAGAACGGCTCGGCGCTGGTGACGGACCCCACGACGGGTGAGATTTTGGCGGCGTGCTCGTATCCCACGTATGACCAGACCGATCTGGAGAACGCCAAGACCGAGGATATGAACCTTCGCCTCGTCACCGATGCCTACGAGCCCGGATCGGTCTTTAAAACACTTGTGGCCGGTACCGGTTTTGACCTGGGTGCCGTGCGTTCGAGCACGTCGTTTGAGGTGCCGGCGAGCATTAAGGTGGGCGACGACACCGTAACCGATGCCGATAAACGCGACTACACCATGACCATGGACGTGCGCGAGATGATGCGCCGTTCGTCCAACGTGGGCTTTGTTTTGGTGGGGCGCAAGATCGGTGCCGATGATTTTGCCACCTATGTGGACAAGTGGGGCATTGGTCACAGCTCGGGCGTCGATTTTCCGGGTGAGAGCCTGGGCATCGTCAAAGAACGCGACCAGTATGATGGTGCCACGCTGGGCTCGATGAGCTTTGGCCAGGCGCTGTCCGTCTCGCCGATTGAGATCGCGCGTGCCGTGGGCGGTATCGCCAACGGCGGTGTGATGATGACCCCGCACTTCTATAAGTCCAGTAAGGGCGACGAGAAGGACTGGGGCGATGGCGAGCGTGCGATTTCGGAAGATGCCGCCTCCCAGGTGACATCGTGCATGCAGACGGTCGTATCCGAAGGTACGGGCGTGGGCGGTGCGGTGGACGGCTACGACGTCGCGGGCAAGACCGGTACGGCGGAGCGCGCGGACGAAAACGGCGGGTACCTCAAGGAGAACTACATGTCTTCCTTCATGGGCTTTGCGCCGGCTCAGTCGCCCAAGGTGCTGTGCTACATCACGCTTGACGGCACGCCGAGCGGCTCGGATGCCGCCGCGGTTCCGTTTCAAAGCATTATGGCCAACGCGCTCGATGTTCTGGGCATCCCGCGTACCAAGTAGGGGGTTGCCATATTTGGTGCGTTCATTGTTTAAACTAAAGGGTGTTCACACGCCCTGCACCACGCATAGGTGGCGCTGGGATACAATACGCCGGTAGCATTATTAGGTATATAGGGGAGCTGCAATGATAGAGATCGCCGTCAACAACCTCGCGGCCGCAACAGGGGCCCGAACCGTGACGGAAGAAGTCGATCGAGTTTGTCGCGGGTGCGTTATCGACTCGCGTCAGGTTGAGGAAGGGACGATTTTTGTCGCCTTCCCGGGCGAAAAGGTCGACGGTAACGATTTTGCTCCTCGGGCCATCGAGTCGGGTGCCGGCGCGGTCGTGCTTACCCGCGAGCCCGATGACGACTTGCTTTCGCTTGCGCAGGACAAGGGCTGTGCCGTCCTGCTGACGGATGATCCCGAGGAGTTTTTGCTGCGCCTGGCACATGCCTACCGCACGCAACTCGGCTGCCTGGTCATTGGTATCACCGGCTCGATCGGTAAGACCACGACCAAGGACGTACTCGCCGCGGTTCTTTCCAAGCGCTATCGCGTTTGGGCAACCAAGGGCAATTTCAACAATCTGATCGGCATGCCGCTCACGGTGCTCTCCGCCCCGGCCGATACCGAGGTTCTGGTGCTCGAGATGGGCATGAACCATTTCCACGAGATTGAGCGCTTGTCTCAGTCGGCCAATCCCAATTTTGCCATCGTGACCAAGATCGGCACCTCTCATATCGGCATTTTGGGCAGCCGCGAGAATATTGCGCGCGCCAAGTCCGAGATTGTCCAGGGCATGCGTACTGCCGATGATTTCTCACCGCTGCTTGTGCTTGGCGGCGAGGATGACTTTACCCCGTTCATCCGCGATACGTTTGCCGCGCCCGCGGGCGTCGATGTGATGCTTGCCGGCGTTTCGGATGATGATGAGGTCTGCGCGCGCGACATTCGCGTCGACGACGAGGGCCGTCCGGTCTTCACGCTCGATTTTGGTGCAGGCGAGAGCATCGAGACCATGCTTGCCATTCCCGGTGCGCAGTCTGTCCCCAACGCCGTAAAGGCTGCCGCGGTCGGCATTCGCCTGGGCGTGACGCCGGAGCAGATCGATGCCGCCTTTAGGGGGCTGACGATCACCGGTCATCGCCAGGAGATCAAGCGCGCCGCCAGCGGTGCGCGCATCATCGACGACTCGTATAACGCGAGTGCAGAGTCCATGGCTGCCGGTCTTGACCTGCTGTGCTCGCTTATCTGCGACGGCTCGCGCATGGCGATCTTGGGTGAGATGGGCGAGATGGGCGACGAGGCCGCACGCATGCACGAGCTCGTGGGCGCCTATGCCGCGGCCAAGAAACTCGACATGCTGGTGTGCGTGGGCGGCGAGCTCGCTACGCTCATGGCCGATTCTGCCCGCATGATGGGCATGGACGAGGACCGTATCCAGGTGTTCGCCGATTATCAGCAGGTGCTCGACCGCATGGGCGGCGCGCTCGAGAAGGACGACGTCGTACTGGTCAAGGGTTCCCGCTTTGTTGAGCTCGACCGCTTTGTGGAAGGTGTGTGCTAGCCCATGTTCGGTAATCCCTCGTATCCCACGTATCAGGCCTTTTTGGGTCTTGGCATCGCCGCCGCCATCGCGTTGCTGCTCATGCCGTGGTGGATCAAGCTGCTCAAGGTCGAAGGCATCGGCCAGCAGGTCCGTGCCGACGGTCCTAAGCGTCATCTGATTAAGCAGGGCACGCCCACCATGGGTGGCGTCGTCATTCTCGTCGCCATTTCGCTTACGTGCCTGTTGATGGGCAAGCTTACCACCGAGCTCGTGCTCGTGCTGCTTGCCACGCTGGCCACCGGCGTTCTGGGCCTCATCGACGACCTGACCTCCGTCACGCACGGCCGCTCGCTCGGCCTGACTCCTCACGCCAAGATGATCGGTCTGACCATCATCTGCGTCAGCTTTACCGTGCTTGCCGTCAATTGGTGCGGCGTCGCCCCCGAGATCCGTTTCCCCGGCGGCCTGGCGATTGACCTGGGCGTGCTTTCGACTACCATCTGCGGCTTCTCGTTCCCGTGGCTCTACATTGTATTTTGCTGGCTTATGATCGCCGGTCTTTCCAACGCCGTGAACCTGACCGATGGCCTGGACGGCCTAGCCGGCGGCACCTCCATGATTGCCATGCTCGCGATGGCCGCTATGGCCTTTTTGCACGGCGACGTGAACCTGTCCATCTTCTGTACGGCGTGTGCCGGCGCCTGCCTGGGCTTTTTGTGGTTCAACTGCTATCCGGCAAGCATCTTTATGGGTGACACCGGTTCACTGGCGCTGGGCGCGGCCTTTGCCTGCACGTCCATCATGACGAACACCGAGGTCGTCTCGCTTATCATCGGTGGCCTGTTTATTGCCGAGACCCTCTCGGTCATGATTCAGGTCGTCTACTTCCACTTTACGCACAAGCGCGTCTTCCTTATGGCGCCCATCCATCATCATTTCGAAAAGAAGGGCTGGGCCGAGACCAAGGTCGTCATCCGTTTTTGGATTGTCGCCGCGGCCTTTGGCGCCCTGGGCCTCGCTTTGTTCTTCCAGTTGGGATAGTGGTCTTTCATGCCTCTTGCAGATTCCTTTAGCCTGCTTGTTTTGGGTCAGGGTAAATCCGGCCTCGATGTCGCGCGCTGGGCGCTTGCCCACCCCGAGCGCGTGAACGCCGTTACCGTCTATGGCGGCGGCACCTCCGAGCCCAATGACGCCACGCGTGCGCTCGAGGCCATGGGTGCGTCGTTTGTCTATGGCACCGAGCAGGTGGAGGGCGTCTACGACGCGTGCGTGACGTGCCCGGGTATCTCGGAGTTTTCGGCGTTCTTTAAAGCGGGTCGTGAGCATGCCTCCCAGATTATGGGTGAGCCCGAGTTTGCCTATCGCCTGTCGCCGGATAATTGGATTGCCATTACGGGCACCAACGGCAAGACGACCACCACGTCGCTGACCGACTACCTGCTTAAGGCCGCCGGTGAGGCCAGCGTGGCTGTGGGCAACATCGGTGAGCCGCCGGTGAACGAGATCGATGACCGCGCTCACAACGAGTGGTTTGTGGCGGAGCTTTCGAGCTATCAGATCGCCACGGCGACCGAGCTTCACCCCCGCGTGGCGGTCCTGCTCAACATCACGCCCGATCACCTGGGCTGGCATAAGAGCCATAAGAACTATGCGCTCGCCAAGATCAAGCTGTTCGAGAATATGGTCGACGACGATCTCGTGGTTATCGACGTCGAGGACGCCGGCATCCATGAGTTCGATGAGTATATCTATACGCCGGGTCGTCGCATCTGCAAGGTCGCCTTTGACGAGCCCGAGGGTGCGGACGCCGCCTTCGTGCGCGACGGCAAGATGATCGTGCGTCTGAAGGGCGTCGAGACTCCGCTTATCGCCACGTCCGAGCTTAAGATCTCGGGCCATCACAATGTCATTAATGCCCTGTGCGCCGCTACGGCGGCCCTGGCGGTCGGCGCCGATGTCGAAGGCATCTGCCGTGGCCTTGCCTCCTTCCAGCCGCTCGAGCACCGCGTGGAGCCTTGCGGCGAGATTGACGGCGTGCGCTACGTCAACGATTCCAAGGCCACGAACACCGACGCGGTCGAGAAAGCCCTGACGGCGTTTCCCGACGACGACGTTATCTTGCTGCTCGGCGGCCACGACAAGGGCACGCCGCTCGCGGACTTTGCCCGTGTCGTTATGGATAACGTGCGTTCGGTCGTCTGTTTTGGCGATGCGCGTGAGCGTTTTACCGCCGCTATGGACGAGGCGGATGTCGATGGTGACGTGGATATCGCCCAGGCCGATGACCTGCGCGACGCCGTTGACGTTGCCCGCTCGCTCTCGAGCCGCGGCGACGTGATCCTGCTTTCGCCTGCCTGCTCTTCGTTTGATGAGTTTTCGGGCTACGAGGAGCGCGGCCGTGTGTTTAAGGACTATGTGGCCCAGCTTGCCGCCGCAGCAAAATCGCAAACGGAATAGGGGATGCCGGTGAGAGAGGAGAGCCCCCGACAAGGTATGAGGAGGCCCGACTCGGACCGTGCTTCCTCGCAGCGTAGTACGCCGCGTTCTGGTCGCGGCGGGCAGACGCTCAGCGAGCGCTATATTGCCGGCGTTCCCGCCCGCATCATGCGCCCCCGTTTGATATTTATGGCATGCCTGTTTTCCCTGGTGTGCTTTGGCCTTTTGATGGTGTACTCAGCGTCCTCGGTCGAGGCGCTGCACGAGAACGGCTCGGCGACCTATTTTTTGTTTCGACAGCTTGGGTTTACGGTAGTGGGCTTGGCTGCCCTTGAGTTTATTGCACGCCTTGCACCCGATAGCTTCTTTAAGGAGAACGCGCTCGGAGTTGTCCTCTTCGTCATGATCGGTCTGCTCCTGCTCGTGTTCCTTTTCGGCAGCGGCAGTCGTGGCGCGACGCGCTGGTTGAATATCGCTGGCGTTCAGTTTCAGCCGTCGGAGTTCTTGAAGCCGTTTGCTATCGCATATTCCGCCATTATGCTCGATCGCTTTTTTTCGCCAGGTGGCAATATCAATGAGTTTGCCATCAAGATGGTCGGGTGCCTAGGCCCCTCGCTCTTTTTGATTTTTATTCAGCCCGACTTTGGCACTGTTTTGATCATCTTGTTGACGATCGCATGCATGGCATTATTTGCTGGCATTGATACGAGGTACATCGTCGGTGCCGCTATTTTTGGTGTTCTCGTTATTATTATTGCTCTTATTGCAAAGCCGTACCGCATGGTGCGTGTTCAGGTTGCCTTGAACCCTTGGGCTGATGAGTACGGAGATGGCTACCAGGCCACGCTTGCCATCATGGCGTTTGCTTCGGGTGGATTGTTCGGCCGTGGCATCGGCAACTCCACCATGAAGTACTCGTATTTGCCCGAGGCGCATAACGATTACATCTTGGCCATTATCGGCGAGGAAGTTGGCTTTGTGGGCACCCTGCTGTTCTTCTTGGTCTTTGCGATGCTGATCTATTCGGCGTTTCGTATCGCTGAGCAGGCTACCGACCGTCGCGGAGCGCTCATGGCATCGGGCTCTGCGGTCATTCTCGCGGTGCAGTTTTTGATCAATGCACTGGGCATCCTCAACGTGTTCCCCATGACGGGCAAGCCGCTGCCGTTTATTAGCTACGGCGGCTCCTCGATCATCGTGTCGCTTATGCTCGCCGGTTTGATTCTGCGTGTTTCGCGCGAGAGCGCCCGCCGCGATGAATATGACCGCCGTCGCGAGAGCTTTGCCGTTATGGATGAGAGCACCGCCGGCGTGCCCCACGTGCGCGGGGATCGATCGTCGCGCGGTGGCTTCACCGTACTGGACGGATTTGCATCTGAGCCCGCCGCCCGCCCGCGCCCGCGAACGGCGCCGCAGGGCCGCCCGCAGCGTCCCACTTCTCGTAACGCGGGCGGCGGATATAATCGAATCGATTTGAATTCGGACCCCTCGGCGCGCTTGCGCACCGACGACCAGGGGCCGCGCGTACGAAGGGATTACCATGACCGATAAGATGACCGTTGCTATCGCAGCCGGCGGCACGGCGGGGCATATCAATCCCGCGCTCGCCTTGGCCGAGGAGCTGCGCGACCGTGGGCATCACGTTGTGTTCGTGGGTCAATCGCGCAAGCTCGAGGGTCGTCTTGTTCCCGAGGCCGGGTTCGATTTTGTGCCCATCACGGTCACGGGCTTCGATCGCTCCCGCCCCTGGACCGCATTGACCTCGCTGTGGCGTGTCAACAAGGCGAAGCGTGCGCTTGCCGGCTATTTCTCGAAGGTCGGCAAGCCCGATGCCGCTATCGGCTTTGGAGCCTATGTCGAGGTCCCGCTGCTGGGCTGGTGCAAGGACGCGGGCGTTCCGTATCTACTGCACGAGCAGAACTCTGTTCCAGGCCTGGCCAATAAGATGATGAACTCGCATGCCGCCCGCGTGTGCATCTCGGTGCCGGCTGCACGCTCCGTCTTTGAGCGCGAGGGCGACTCCGACCATGTACTCATGACGGGCAATCCGGTGCGTCGCTCGGTCATTGAGGGCGATCGCGCCCGCGGCCGCGAGGCGCTTGGCGTGCCTGAGGATGCCGTGCTGCTGCTCGTCTTTGGCGGCTCGCTCGGTGCCCAGCATCTCAACGAGCGCGTGGCCTCGCTTAAAGGCGACCTGCTCTCGCGCGAGAATCTCTACGTTTTGCATTCGACGGGTGCCGACGGCTTTGAGGAGACCGAGCGCGCCCTGGCGCTGACGCCCGAGGAGGCGAAGCGTTATCGAGTCCAGCCCTACATCGACAACATGGGTGACATGCTGGCTGCGGCCGATCTGGTGCTCTCGCGCTCCGGTGCCTCGAGCGTGGCCGAGATCGCCGCGCTTGCCGTGCCCTCGGTGCTCGTGCCGTATCCGCATGCCACGGCCGACCACCAGACCACCAATGCCCGCTACCTGGTCGATGCCGGTGCCGGTGTGCTTCGCGCCGATGCCGATATCGATGCCCCCGCCTTTGCCGAGGAACTGTTGCACCTGGTGGATGACGCCACGGCGCGCGATGCCATGCGACAGGCGGCGCGCGGCTTGGCACAGGACCGCGCCGCCGCGCTTTTGGCCGATGCGGTAGAGGGTTTGCGTTAGTTAGACGGGATATCGCCGGTCGCCCTCGCGCGGATGCGGTAGGTGCGGTACAGTTAACGGGTTACAGGCAGTGTTTACGCAAGGAGTACACGAGCACATGGCTGATTCCCAGACTGCAACCTCCGCGCCCGAGTTTAAGAGCGCCCATTTTATCGGTATCGGTGGCGCCGGTATGAGCGGCATCGCCCTCGTCCTGCACGAGCGCGGCTATGCCGTTACCGGCTCCGACCTTAAGACGTCGCGCTATATCCGCCAGCTTACCCGCGCCGGCGTGAAGGTGCATGTGGGCCACGAGGCCGCCACGATCGACGAGGTCAAGCCCGACGTAGTCGTGGTCTCCACCGCTATTCCCGAGTCCAATCCCGAGCTCGTGCGCGCCCGCGAGCTGGGTATTCCCGTGTGGCCCCGCGCCAAGATGCTCTCGGCCCTGGGCCACGGCTACACCACCGTCGCCGTTGCCGGCACGCACGGCAAGACCACGACGTCTTCGATGTGCGCCACCATGCTCGACCGCATGGGTCTGGATCCCAGCTTCTTGATCGGCGGCATCGTCGAGGGCTACGACACCAACGGCAAGAACGGCTCGGGCGATTATTTTGTCGCCGAGGCCGACGAGTCCGACAGCTCCTTCCTGTTCCTAAACCCCAACGTGGTCATCGTGACCAATGTCGAGGCGGACCATCTCGATCACTACTCGGGCATCGAGGAGATTGAGGCCACCTTCGCCAAGTTCATGAGCCTGGTGGGCGAGAGCGGCACCGTCATCGTCTGCGGCGAGGACCCGCATCTGGTGGAGCTCGCAAAGTCGACGGGTCGCCATGTGCTGTCCTATGGCTTTGCCGAGAACAACGACATCGTCTGCGTGCATCCGGATGTCAAGGGCATCCAAAGCGACTTTATCGTTCGCTTTGAGGACGGCACCGAGCATGCTGTCGAGATCAAGAGCAACCCCGGCCGCCACAACATGCTCAACGCTACGGCCGTCCTGACCGTCGCCCACGTGCTCGGTCTCGATATCGATACTGCCGCCAAGGCGCTCTCGAGCTTTGAGGGCGTTCGCCGCCGCTTTACCCACGTGGGGGATATCGACGGTATCACCGTGGTCGATGACTACGGTCACCATCCCACCGAGATCAAGGCGACGCTCGCCGCCGCCTCGTCGCTGGGCTACAAGCATGTCGACGTCGTGTTCCAGCCGCATCGCTATTCGCGCCTGCAGGCCTTGTGCGATGACTTTGCCGATGCCTTTGCCAATGCCGATAAGCTGCTGCTGATTGATGTGTTCTCGGCCGGCGAGATGCCGATCCCGGGTGTTACCTCCAAGATGCTCGCCGATACCGTGCGCGCCAAGCACCCCGGCAAGGAGGTCGTGTACTGCTCCAGCCGTCTTGAGCTCAATCGCGAGCTCGAGCAAATGGTGGGCGAGGGCGACCTGCTGCTTACCATGGGCGCCGGCGACGTCACGACCGTCGGCCCCGAGTTCATCGAGTACCTGACTGCCAAGAAAGACGCTTAAGCCCAATGGGTCTGTTTAACGCCGTCATGGCGCTTTCGGGCATGATCGACACGGATGTCGTCGAGGATGAGCGCCTTGCGCGTCATACGAGTTATCGCATTGGCGGCAGGGCCGATCTCTTCGTGACGTGCCATAGCTATCATGCCCTGCGCCGCGCCGTGGCGGTGCTCGACCGCGAACAGGTGCCGTGGGTGATTATCGGCAAGGGGTCCAACCTGTTGGTTGCCGATGCCGGTTATCGCGGTGCCGTCATCTCTCTGGGACGTGAGTTTCAGCGTACGGTTGTTGCCGAGGACGGTTGCACGCTGACCGTTGGCGCGGGCGTTATGTTCGCGCGCTTGGTCAACGACGCTCTGTCGCGCGGGCTTTCGGGCCTTGAGTTTGCGGTCGGAATCCCCGGCTCGGTCGGCGGCGCCGTGTCCATGAACGCCGGCACGCGGACCGAGTGGATCGGTTCGCTGATTGAGGATGTGGTCACGTTTGACCCCGCATCCGGCATTAAGCACTATGCGGGATCTGAGATTGCCTGGGGCTACCGCGAGTGCAGCTTGCCACGTAACGAGATCATTCTCGAGTGCGTGCTCAAGCTCAAACCCGCGCCCAAAGCGGACATTCGCGAGCGCATGGAGCGGTATCTGACGCGCCGCAAGCGCACGCAGCCCATGGGTCGCGCTTCCTGCGGGTCGGTCTTTCGCAATCCACCCGATGCGAGCGTCGGCAAGCTGATTGAGGATTGTGGATTAAAGGGTTTTTCGGTTGGCGGTGCGGAAGTTTCGCCCGTACACGCTAATTTTATCGTCAATAACGGAACCGCCTCGGCCGATGACGTGGCCGCAGTTATGAGGCATGTGCACGGAAAGGTGAGGGAGGCGTATGGCATCGAGCTCAGACCGGAAGTTAAATTCCTCGGCTTCTAGAGCATCGAAACCAACCTTCCGCCGCGCCGGAGGGCGTTCCGGCGCACCTGCCCAGCCCCAACGTAAACCCTCTACGCCATCCAAGCCTGCGGGCACGATGCGTCCTGTCAAACGACCGAGTGCCAAGCCTCAGCTGAACTCTCGTCCCGTCGCCGGCAAGACGCCGCACCCCGCACCGCGTCCCATGGCGTCGCCTAAGCCCGCTATGGGTAGTAAGGCCGCGCATCCGGGCCGCACCATTGGCACTTCGAAGCCCCGTTCGCTCACCTCGGTTCCCGGCTCTGCCAAGGCCGTTTCGCCGAAAAAGGTATTAAAGCCGTTGGCCTCGCTCGGTTCCGCGGCGACTCAAGCCGCAGGCGCCGCTGCAGCTGTTAAGGGCAAGGGCAAGATCGTGGGCGGCATTCTGGCCGCGTTGGCCGTGCTCGCGGTCGTCGCCATCGTTGTGATTAACTCCGGCCTGTTTGCCGCCACCGACATCCAGATCGAGGGCAGCGAGCATGTGACCAAGCATGATGCCATACAGCTCATCAACTTGCCCGAGAACACGTCGCTCTTTAACGTGAACCCCGATCAGATCACCGAGGACCTTAAGCAAAACCCGTGGGTCTCGGGCGTGGATGTCCAGCGACAGTTTCCCCACACGCTGGTCATTACGCCGACGGAGCGCAAGGTCACCGCGATTGCCTATATAAGCTCCGACGATCTTGCCTGGGCCATCGGGGACGATGACACCTGGATCGCGCCGCTTTCGACCTCGGTTGAGGTTGACGACCAGGGCAATGTCGTTACTTCGGGGGAGGGCGCCAATACGCTGAGCGGTATCGATGCCGCGCTGGCGCTGGCCAAGCACTACGGGGCCGTGCTGCTCACCGATGTCTCGGCCGATGTCGAGCCGGTTTCGGGACAGACGGTTTCTTCCAAGGCCGTTAAGGCGGGCCTGGACTATGTACGCGGCTTCTCCGGTGAATTCCTGGCGCAGATCAAGGATATTTCCATACCTTCGGTCGAGGCTATCTCGGCGAATCTCGATAACGGCGTCGAGGTCTCGCTGGGCGATTCTGACGATATCGCCAAGAAGGAACGCGTTGTGACCAAACTTCTTTCGCAGGTAGAGGGCGTAACCTACATCAACGTTCGGTCCCCCGGAAACTATACGTTTAGAAACGCGCCGACCGCATAGCCCTGTTTGGGCTTTGTTGAGGGGCCATACCACGCCGTTTATCTGGTTTGTTTGGTTTTCACGGTCAATTATTTGACTGATACGTTCATAATGTGCAAACATAATACGG
>CAKUEZ010000016.1 GCA_934646965.1 uncultured Collinsella sp.
CGTCAGCTCGAGCACACGATCGCCTATATCGATATCGACGGCCTTAAAATCTGCAACGACCGCTTTGGGCACCCGGCGGGCAATCGCTATATCACCAAGGTCGCAAACCATCTTAAGTTGCATTGCCATCCCGATGAGCATATCTACCGTATAGGCGGCGATGAGTTCGTGCTCATCTCTATGAGCGATTCGGTCGACATGCTTGATCGGAGACTCGAAGCCTGCCGAACCTCTCTTGCCGCCTCGACGTTCGATGACGGCAAGACCCCCATGAGCTACAGCTACGGTTGTGCCCATGCCAATCCCTTTGCAGGCGATGTCCTTCATAAGATGACGGCCGAAGCTGACCGGCGGATGTATGACTACAAATTCACCAACGCCGCACGCGACCGCATGGGCAAGACATTCGGCGAGCAGCATCACACCCTCGACACCTTAGCCGAATTTCATTCCGTGCAAGATCGCATCTTTCAGGCACTGTCACTCACGGACATCGGGCGCTACCTGTTTATCTGCAATGTCGACACCGATCAGTCCCATTGGTCCCACAACGCCGTGCAGGATTTTGGCTTACCATCCGGAACCGTCTATCAAATGGGCGCGGTGTGGTCGCAACACATCCACCCCGATGATGTCGATGCCTGGCGTCAGGACATCGAAGAGGTGATGTCGGGCAAAAAGCACCACCACAATATGCGCTATCGCGCCCTGGACGCAAGCGGTCGATACGTCACCGTCACGTGTGCTGGCATCCGTCTCGACGGTAACGGCAACGAGCCCACGCTGTTCGCCGGCTCCATCACCAACGCGAGCATTGTCGAAAGCACCGACCCAGCCACCGGCATAGGCGATGTGCGCGCGTTGATGACGGCCATCGAAAGACGCAGGGAGCTCGCCAAGCCCACCGATCTGGTGGCGTTTAAATTCGAGAATATCGACCGCATCAATGCCGTCTATGGCTATCAAATGGGCAACGATGTCCTCGCGGAGCTCGTCGGACGCGTTCTTTCGCAGCTCGATGGATCGGGCGAGCTCTATCGTTCGTATGGGCTGCAGTTTGTCCTTATGTTTGACAGCCAACCCGACATCGATCTTTCCAATATTGCCCAAGAGGTGCAGCGCACACTCATGGAGCCCACCACGGAACTCAACATCGATATCGCCCCCGTTGCCCATACGTCATTTGCGCGCTATCCGTCTATCATCTCGCAGCCACTCACGATGCTGTCCAGTCTCAACCGCCGCCTGGACGCCGAGACGCGCAGCAAGACCCCAACGAACTTTGGGCAAAGTGGCCTGGCCAAAACCGTCGACCGTGTTACGTACGACCGACGAGACAAGATGACCGGACTCATGCGCGGCAACGACTTTCTATACGCCGCCGATATGCACCACTCCGCACACACTCGCGAAAACCGCGCCATTGTCGCCATTGATTTGGGACGCATGCGCGTCTTTAACGAATGGTACGGACGCCAGGCAGGCGACGCCCTCATCGCCGAAGTGGGCGGCGCATTGTTGGCGCTGCGAGCCGATTGCGACGGGCTCGCCGGATACTGGGGGCAGGACGACTTCGTCGCCTACCTCCCTGGTGACCGCAAGACCATCGATGCCCTCTACCATCGCATCCAGACCATCGTCGCTTCGCGCGATGACTCGGTGGGCTTTTTGCCCGCCTTTGGCGTTTGCCCAATTGAGCCGGGAGAGCACATCGACATCTTGTTGTACGACCGTGCAAAAGCCGCGCTCACCCGAGCCCGCCACGATTTTAGAGACCGTATCAAACACTTTGAGCCCGAGACCTATGCGCAGCGTGAACGCGAGGACTATCTGCTCTCGGCGTTTCAACGCGCTCTGGGCCAGGGGCATATCACTTTCTATATTCAACCGCAGTACGACATGAAGACCGAAAAGATCGTAGGTGGCGAGGCCCTTGCCCGCTGGAAAGACGGAGACGGCAACTTCATCTCGCCCGGCACGTTTGTGCCGCTGCTCGAACGCAACGGTTTTGCCGTGACGCTCGATCGTCATATCTGGAACCTCGTCTTTACGTGGCTCTCCAAGCGCTTGGCCCAGGGACTGCCCTGCGTGCCCATCTCCATTAACGTGAGCCAAACCGACCTGATTTCGGTCGACGTCGCCGGGCAGCTCGAGCGCCTGGCGATGCGTCATGCCGTTCCCACGCACTTCGTTAAAGTCGAAATCACCGAAAGCGCCTACGCCGATAATCCCGCAGATATCGAAACGCTTACGGGCAAGCTCCGCGCTTTGGGCTTCTCCGTATTGATTGACGACTTTGGCAGCGGAGCGTCGTCGCTTAGCATGCTGCAGAATATCGATGCCGACGCAATTAAACTCGACAGCCGCTTTATGCCCGCAGAAGCCCATCAGGCCAACAAGGGCGAAAACATCGTCAAGTCCATTATCAACATGTCTTGGGAGATTGGCATGCCGGTCATAGTGGAAGGCGTCGAAACCGAAAAGCAAGTCGCCTTCCTGCAGGACCTTGGCTCGCGTTACGTCCAAGGCTATTACTATTACCGACCCATGCCGGTCGAGTCGTTTGAGAAGCTCCTGACCAGCGATGCATCGATTGACCCGCGAGGTATCCTCTTGCACGACAGCAACCAGCACATCGACTTTGCAAAATAGTGCCACTTGCTAACGGCAGAAACCCTCACCTTTAACACGCAGCGCGCACCGCGCGCCGCATCGCCTCCATCCAAGAAAGCAGCGTAGACATGGAAAGCGCCAGCAACTATACCGAGACGCTCGAAAAGACCGTCCGCGACCTCCTAGAGCGTCAGGACGACCTTATCAAAACCGCATTTACCGACCCCCTTACCGGATTGGGCAACCGTGGCGGCTTTACCAAATCTCTCGAGGAGCTCTGGGAGCAAAACACGCCGGTCACTATGGCGTTTATCGACATCGATAACCTTAAACACTGCAACGATGCCTTTGGCCATGACGAAGGCAACCGTTACATCATCCAGGTAAGCCTGTACCTCAAGCTCTATATCAAGGTCGGCGAAGCGGCGTTTCGCCTGGGTGGAGACGAATTTGCCATCCTGTCACCAATTGCGACCGAGGACGATCTCGCCAGACGTCTGGAGCACTGCCGAGCAGTGCTCCTCAAAAACAACGATGCCGAGATGCCCCATTCGTTTAGCTACGGCGTATCGCACGCCAACCCCAAGTTGGGCGAGACCTCCAATCGTATGACGCTCGATGCCGACCACCGCATGTACGACTACAAACTGCGCCACGCCATTCACTTGGATCGCCGCAACATCAGTCAAGTCCACGCGGATGACTTTGAGGTCAGCGACCGCATCTTTGACGCGCTCTCGATGCTCGAGGAGGGCCGCTACTTCTTTATCGAAAACATCGATAAGAACCGCACCCTTTGGTCGCAGGGAGCGCAACGCGATTTTGGCCTGCCTTCGGAGCACATAGACAACTGCCGCGATTACTGGAAAACACGCGTGCACCCCGATGACCTCGAAGCCTACATCCAAGATATCGACCAATTCTTTAATAACTCAAAGCACTATCGCGTTATGCAATATCGTGTGCGCAACGCCGACGGCGACTACGTGCTTTGTCGCGTCCGAGGCTATCGCATCGACGGAAACGGAGACACGCCTTCGCTCTACGTTGGCGAGCTCGTTAACCACTCACTCGTTGAGACGATCGACCCCGCCACGGGGCTCGGTACTCAGCGCATGTTGGTCAATTCCATCGATGGCTGCCGCCGCGACAATCGCGAGGCGGGACTGATCGCCGTTCGCGTTCGCGGTACGACCCAGCTCAACGAGCGTTATGGCGCCGACGCCGTAGATGCCATGCTGTCCGAATATGCCGGCCGCATGCTCTCGCTCGCCCGCGGCAGAAGTCGCGTATTCCGCTCGCGCAGCGCGCAGTTTGTCATGCTCGCCGAGGGCTTGGACCGTGATGCCTTTGAGCATCTTGTTCAAGATTTGGAGCAGGTCGTTTCTGCCCCTGTCCAGATTGCCGACGATACCATTACCCCCACGTGCCTGGTCGTTCCCGTCTACTACGAACGCCTGATCAACCAGGCCCCGGCCATTTTGGACGAACTCGATCGCCGTATCCGCGCCATCAACGGGCCGTTTCACAACAACAGCCTCTCCATACCCGAGATCGACCGCAAGGGCGCAATTGCCGAGCGCATCGACTCACTTACCGGCCTCTACCGCCCCAGCGAGTTTATGCGCCGCGCCAATGCCTTCCTCGCAACGGTGAACGAGGGCGTCTGGTGCATTGCCACCGTTGACATGGGGCACATGCGCCTCTTTAACGAGTGGCACGGGCAGGCCGAAGGCGATCGTGTTCTCGCCGACGTGGGCACGGTTCTCAAGGATATCGAAAACGCAGGGCTAGGCGTTGCGGGCTATTGGGGCCAGGATGACTTTTGCATCCTCGCGCCCTTTGAGCACGATGTTGTGCATCGAATTTATGCCCGCGTGCGCGAGGCCGTAGCCAAGCACGACGACGGCGTAGGCTTTTGGCCGTCCATGGGCGTATACCCCATCGACGCTCGCGAGGAAATCTCCATCGATGCCCAGGCCAAGGCCATGTTTACCAATCGACGCGCCAAAATCGACTTCAAGGAGCGCATTGCCATTTTCCGCCCCGAGGAATACGAGCATGAGATTGCGTTCCACCACACGCTGACCGAGTTCCAGTATGCGCTCTCAAACGGCCGCATCACCTACTACCTGCAGCCCCAGGTCGATATGGAAACCGGCGAGATCATTGGAGCCGAGGCGCTCACGCGTTGGATCGACAAGGATGGGTCTCTCATTTCGCCCGCTACCTTTATCCCGGCCCTCGAGGAGAGCGGCTTTGTGGTGACGCTCGACAAGTACATCTGGCAGGGCGTCGCCTCGTGGCTTCGCGAACGCCTCGATCGTGGCCTTCGCGTGGTTCCGATTTCCCTCAATGTGTCGCGCGTAGACATTCTTGCCTGCGATGTCGCCGAGCATATGGGAGCGCTGGCCGCCCAGTACAGCCTGCCACCCGAACTCATGCACATCGAGATTACCGAGACCGCCTATACCGGAGAGTCCGAGGCCGTGGACAGGTTGACGGCAGACCTTCACACCCGAGGCTTCTCGACCTACATGGACGATTTTGGCACCGGCCAGTCCACGCTCGCGATGCTCAAGAACGTCAACGTCGACGTCATCAAGCTCGACCGCACCTTTGTGCCCACCGACCGCGATCAAGGCCGCAGCACGCAAATCGTATCATCGATGCTCGAGATGGCGCATTCGCTCCATCTGCCCGCTGTGGTCGAAGGTGTTGAAACGGAGGCTCAGGCTCAGCTGTTGCGCCAGATGGGCGCCCGCTACGCGCAAGGCTTCCTCTACTATCGCCCCATGCCGGCTGCGGAATTTGAGGCGCTGCTCGATAGCGACGATGACAATTGATACGCTCGCGCACAAAACGCTACCGCTGAGGGACGCGATTGTCCCCACTGGCTAACTTATATCCCCAATCCGGACCGAATTGGGGATATGATACGAACCACTGTCTTGCCCAAGGAGGTTATTCATCATGAACGAGTCATATCGCCTGGGCGAGCAATCGATTATCACCTATCTTCAGCGACTTGCGAATGGAGTCTCGACCGCCGAGCTCGATATCGCGGCACTGCCCACGGAGCTACGCGGCATTGGCGAGCAACTGCAAAAGACGCACGCCATCCTGCAGCAAGAACGCCAGCTACTTGAGCGTAGCACCTATATCGATTCGCTCACCAATCTGGGAAACCGCGGCGGACTCGACCATCACGTCGATCAACTCTGGCGCAAAGGCGACCCTTTCACCTGTGCTTATATTGACATCGATCACCTCAAGCACTGCAACGATATATTTGGCCACGCCGAGGGCAATCGCTATATTCTGAGCATCTGCCGCGCGCTCTCCGAAACCATGGAGCACGACGAATTGCTGTTCCGCATTGGCGGAGACGAGTTCGTGCTCATCTCACCCACGACAAGCGAGACGGAACTTGAGCAGCGCCTGGAGCAGGTACGCACCAATCTGATCGAGGCAACCTCGGACGGCAAGGCACCAATGATCGCCAGCTTTAGCTTTGGCTGCTCGCGCGTCGATCCGCTTGCCGGCGATACGCGCCGCCAGATGACGATGGATGCCGATCGCAAAATGTATCGCTACAAACTCATGCATCGCGTGCAGCAGCCCGAAGGCGACGGCGCGCCGCAACGCCCCGTTGCCGACCATCTTCCCTGCAACGATCGCGTATTCCAGGCGATCTCCATGAGCTCTGAGACGCGCTATCCCTTCATCCTCAACCTCGATACCGGCGAATCGCAATGGTCGGTCAACGCCGTGCGCGATTTTGACCTGCCTTCCCAGCACCCTTTTAACTCGGTCGATATGTGGCTTGCCCGCGTCCACCCCGAGGACCGCGACAATGTGCGCACCGAGCTCGATATGGTGGTCAACGGCACATGGCACTTCCACTACATGCAGTACCGCGTGATGGATGCCACCGGAGCGTACGCGCTTTGCGACTGCACGGGCTACCGCTTGGACGGCACCGATACCGAGCCTAACATGTACGTGGGCATTATCATCAACCGAAGCCTAGCGGATACGACCGATTCCGTGACTGGCCTGGGCGATGTTCATGCCTTGGTCAACGCCATCGGCGAGATGCGGCGCGTGGCACGCGAGGCGGGATTCATCACCATCAAGATCGACGATATCGCCAAGGTCAATGCCCGCTTTGGATTCGATGCGGGCGACCGCGTGCTCGCCGAAAGCGCCGCCTGCCTCATGGATTGTTCGCGCGGCAAGGGTCGCCTGTTCCGTTCGACGGGACCAACGTTCGTGGCGCTTTTCGATGAGCTCGGCCCCGAGGCAATCGACGAAATCGCAAGCGAAATCGAACGGTTCCTGGGTTCTCCCGTGCTCATCGGCTCGCTTGAATATCAGCCGCCCATTCGCGTGGCCACACTCCATCTGGACGGCGTCGACCGTCAGCCCGTTTCCATCTTGAACGAGCTCAAAGCGCTGCTTGAAGAGGCGCCGCAGGTGCCGGGTACTCAGCTGGATTAACGGCACATGTCGCGGCGCACGCCGTCGGCCTCATCGTGAGATAATCCCCTGCAGAAGTCATCAAAAGCAGAGGGAGTTTGTAATGAAGGTTCTTCTAGTTAACGGTAGCCCCAAGGCAAACGGAAACACCGCCACGGCACTCGCCGAAGTCGCCGAGCAGCTGCATGCCGAGGGTATCGATACCGAGGTATTCCAGCTGGGCGCCAAGCCCATTCGCGACTGCATAGGTTGTGGCCAGTGCGGCAAGCTCGATTGCCGCTGTACCTTTGACGACGACGTGGTCAACGAGCTGATTGCCGCCGCCGAGCAGGCAGACGGCTTTGTCTTTGGCTCGCCCGTCTACTATGCGCACCCCAGCGGTCGCATCCTCTCGGCCCTCGACCGCGCGTTCTATGCCGGCGGCAAGGCCTTTGCGCACAAGCCCGGCGCCGCTGTCGCCGTTGCCCGTCGTGGCGGCACATCGACCACCTTCGACGTGCTCAACAAGTACTTCACCATCAACCAGATGCCCGTGGTCGCCTCCACGTACTGGAACAACGTCTTTGGTTCCATGCCGGGCGAGGCCGCCCAGGACGCCGAGGGCCTGGCCACCATGCGCAACATCGGCAAAAACATGGCTTGGCTCCTGCGCTGCATCGAGGCAGGAAAGGCCGCCGGCATCGAAGCCCCCGAGGCCGATCGCGCCAGGACCAACTTCATCAGGTAGAACGGCGGAACTAGTAAATGAACGTGCAGATTTTTGGTACCAAGAAGTCTTTCGACACCAAGAAGGCGCAGCGCTATTTTAAGGAGCGCCGCATCAAGGTGCAGTTTATCGACCTTAAGGAAAAGGAGATGAGCAAGGGCGAGCTTACGAGCGTCATGCAGGCGGTCGGCGGCATCGACAAACTGCTCAACCCCAAGGCCAAAGACGAGGAAACGCTCGCGCTCATCCAGCACCTCACCCCTAGCCAGCGCTTCGACAAGCTGCTCGAGAATCAGCAGGTACTGGCCGAGCCCATCGTGCGCAACGGCAAAAAGGCGACCGTCGGGTATTGCCCCGATGTGTGGGGAGCCTGGGAGTAGCCTGTGTTATTTGCCGGCTCGTGGGTATAAGAGCGAGCGTTTGGCATATGATTCAACTGTAAGCCATGTCTAACAAAGGAGGGCACATGCCCAACAAACCCGTGAAGATCATCATGCTTACCGGCTACCTTGGTGCCGGCAAGACCACGCTGCTCAACCACATCCTTGCCAACGACGGTGGCATCCGCGCCGCCGTGATCGTCAATGATATCGGCGAGATCAACGTCGACGCCAGCCTTATCGCCGACGGCGGCCTTTCCGAGACCGACGACCTCATCCCGCTCACCAACGGCTGCATCTGCTGCACACTTTCGGATGACCTCGCCAACCAGCTGCAGGGCATCGCCGATTCGGGCAACTTCGACTACATCATCATCGAGGCCTCGGGCATCTGCGAGCCCATCCCCATCGCCTACACCATCTCGAGCTTCTGCGACGAGGCAAAGGTAGGCGGCGAGCCCAAGCTCGCGCTCGACAATATCGTTGCCGTGGTCGACTGCGCTCGCATGTACGACGAGTTCAACGGCGGCCGCGATCTGCTGGCCGAGGATATCGACGAAGACGACATCGAGAGCCTGCTCATCCAGCAGATTGAGTTCTGCTCCACGCTGATCCTCAACAAGACCGATACCGTCACGCCCGAGCAGATTGCCGAGCTCAAGGCCATCGTGCGCAGCCTGCAGAAGGATGCCGTGATCGTCGAGGCCCAAAACGGCGAGGTCCCCATGGAGGAGCTGCTCGACACCGACCGCTTCGACTTTATGCGCGCCTACAACTCCGCCGCCTGGATCGAGGCCATGGAGCATCCCGAGGAGCACGACGACCCCGAGGTGCTGGAGTACGACATCGAGACCTTTGTGTACTCGCGTCGCAAGCCGTTTGACCTGCAGAAATTCACCGACTTTGTTGAGCAGGAGTGGCCCGACGAGGTCATTCGCGTTAAGGGTCCGCTGTGGCAGACTGGCGATCCGGACATGTGCTACATGTTTGAGCAGGCCGGCCACCAGATGCGCCTGATGGAGAACGGTCTGTTTGTCGATTCTGCGCCCGAGGGCGAGAAGCAGAAGATCATCGACGAGAACCCCGAGATCATGCAGATTTGGGACGACGAGACGGGCGACCGCATGACGAGCCTGTGCATCATCGGCCGTCACATGGACAAGGACGCGCTCATCGCCGCCCTCGATGCCTGCCTGACCGACTGGCACCGCGCCTAGGTTTATCGAGGCGGACCCTTCCGCCCGTTATGTAACCGCCAAACCACCACGAAGGTGCCTGTCCCCTTCGTGGTGGTTTTTCGTTCTGAGCCAAGGAGATTCATGTTCAATATCGTGCTGTATGCGCCCGAGATTCCGGCCAACACGGGCAACATTGGCCGCACCTGCGTGGTCACCGGCGCCCGCCTGCATCTGGTGGAGCCGCTGGGCTTTTCGCTCGACGACAAAACAGTACGTCGCGCCGGCCTGGGTTACTGGCAGAACTTGGACGTGACGACGTATGCCGGCTGGGAGGATTTCCTTGCCTGCAACGGCCTCTCCCCCGCCGATGAGCGTCTGCACTTACTAACCAAAAAGGCCCGCCGCACCTATGCACAGAGCACCTATCGCGACGGTGACTTTTTAGTCTTTGGCAGCGAGAGCTCGGGCATTCCCGAGCCACTGCTTGCCGCGGCGCCCGAGCGCTGCGAGCGCATCCCCATGCTGCGCGATTGCGACTCGCTCGACAACGCCGACGCCTGGGAAGCCCATGAGGAGTCGCTCGGGCACACCGAAGACAGCCACGAGGCCATCCTGCAGCAGGACATCTGCGGTAACTTCGTCAATCCCAACGACTACCGCATCAGCGCCCTCAACCTCTCCAACAGCGCCGCCATCGTCCTCTACGAGGCGCTGCGCCAGACAGGCTTTGCCGGGATGTGACAGTGGGACAGTCCCTTTGTCACATTCGACTGGCGTTTAGTTAAATAGAATTAATCACTTTTAACTGAAATTAACTAGAATAAAATGAAGTTAATCAGCGGTGCGGAAGGAGGGCGTTGTGGAATATCTCGAAAACCCGTTTACCCCTAGCTTTGGAGAGGTCCCCGCGCATCTTGCCGGAAGACAGCAGATTATTCGTGATCTTGACCGTGCCTTCTTGAGTCAGCGCAGACGCCCGGAGCTGACCTCGATCTTCTCGGGAGCACGCGGAACCGGCAAGACTGCTCTTATGTCGTCACTTGTGACAAGGGCCGAATCCCACGGCTGGATAGCCGTAAAGACAACCGCGCTCCCAGGGATGCTTGAGGAAATCGAGCTCGGGGCAAAACGTGCCGCAGCCCACCTCATCGATCCGACTAACAACTTCGAAGTCACCGGTCTTGGAATCGCACCGCTCGGTAGCGTCGAAGTCAATCGTGTTCACGAGACATCGACCTGGCGTTATCGTATGAGCGATATCATCGACCAACTCAACGAGGCCGGCACCGGACTGCTCATCACGGTTGATGAGGTTGATCCGACACTCGACGAGATGATCCAGCTCGCAGCCACATATCAGCACTTTGTGACTGACGGAAAGCGCGTCGCCCTGCTCATGGCGGGACTTCCCAACAACGTCTCGACACTGCTGAGCCATAAAACGGTCTCGTTTCTTCGCCGTGCTCAGCAATATCATCTGGGGCGAATCGCCGACCACGATGTGCGTGAGGCCCTAATCCGAACTATCCAGGAAAACGACCGCTTGGCGGATGCCGAGGGAATCGATAAGGCCGTTCGCTCGATTTCGGGCTTTCCCTTCCTTTTGCAGCTTGTGGGTTACCGCGCCTGGGATCTCACGAGCAACTCGAGAGAAATATCGTCTCGCGACTTTGACCAGGGAATCAAAATCGCACGCGACGAAATGGACGACCGGATCCTCGCGGCGACCTATCGGGAACTCACTGCAGAGGACAAGCGATTCCTCATCGCCATGCTCGATGACGAGGAAGAGTCCACCACCGCCGACCTTGTCGAGCGCCTTAAGCGTTCGCCGCAACAGGTCTCCCGCTACCGACGCCGCATGATAGACGCAGGCATTATTGGGGAATGCGGGCGCGGTATCGTCGCTTTTGAATTACCGTTCTTCCGCGACTATCTCGCCGCTCAATGCGTGAAATAGGCCGCATGTGACAAAGGGACTGCCCCTTTGTCACATTCGCTTATAGGTAACGGCCGGTGATGCTCTTGGAGCAAGCCGCAATGTCTGCCGGCGCACCGGCGCAGACGATTTGACCGCCGGCGTCGCCGCCGCCCGGGCCCATATCGATCACATAGTCGGCGTTGCGGATGAGGTCGAGGTCATGCTCGATCACGATGACCGTGGCGCCCTTGGCAACGAGGCCGTCGAACACGCTCAGCAGCACCTGCACATCGAGCGGGTGCAGGCCGATTGTGGGCTCGTCAAACACGAACACGGCATCGTTCTGCACGCGACTCATCTCGCTCGCGAGCTTCAGGCGCTGTGCCTCGCCGCCCGAGAGCGCCGGCGTGGGCTCGCCGAGCGTCAGGTAGCCCAAGCCTAGGTCGTGCAAGGTCTGCAGGCGCGCCTGAACTTTCTTGAGTCCCACCGTGGCATCGAGGGCCTCGTCCACACTCATGTCCATGAGCTGCGGTAGCGTGAGTAGACTGCCGTCCTTGCCCTCGCGATGGATATGCGAGGCGGCCTCGGCGTAGCGCGAGCCGCGGCATGCCGGGCAGACGATCTCGACATCGGGCAGAAACTGCACGTCAAGCGATATGGAGCCCGTGCCGTCACACGTGGGACAGCGCAGGGCACCGGTGTTGTAGCTAAAGGCGCCCGCCTTGTAGCCGGCCGCTTTGGCCTCGGGCGTACGGGCGAAGGCTCGACGCAGCTCATCATGGATATCGGCATAGGTCGCCACCGTCGAGCGCACGTTGGCACCAATGGGCGTGGCATCGATGAGGTTGGCACGGGCGATACCCTCGGCATCGACCCAGCGCACATGGATCGGCAGGCGCTCGCCGGCTGCTTGCGCCTTAAGCGCGGGGATGAGCGTCTCGAGCACGAGCGTTGTCTTACCTGAACCAGAAACACCCGTCACCGCGACGAGCCTGCCGCGCGGGATATCAACTTCGAGCGGCTTAACGGTATGGATCGCGTCAGTCGCCATGCAGATATGGCCCTGGTCAAACATCTCGTCGTCGGTCACCTGCGGACGCAAGCGCTTGGGGTTTGAGCGGAGGAACGGCGCAATGCGGCTGCTCTGCGATTGCTCGACCTCATCCACCGTCCCGGCAGCAATCACGTTGCCGCCGCCCGCTCCGGCAACGGGGCCCATCTCGACCAGATAGTCGGCTTCCGCCAGCACGCGTGTATCGTGGTCGACGACGACCACCGTGTTGCCATCGCCCACCAGGTCGCGCATCACGCCCACCAGGCCGTCAACGTTGGCCGGATGCAAACCGATCGAAGGCTCGTCCAACACGTAGAGCACGCCCGTCGAGCGATTTCGCACCACGCGGGCAAGCTGCACGCGCTGACGCTCGCCCGTGGAGAGCGTGGCACCAGCACGATCGAGCGAGAGATAGTCAAGCCCCAGATCGACCAAGCGGCGCGCCGTGCTCAAAAACGAATCGCAAATGTCCGTCGCCATGGGCCGCATCTCGCCCGGCAACGACGCGGGCACGCCACGTACCCATTCGATCGCCTCGCCCAGCGTCATAGCTGCCGCCTGTGCCAGATTGATACCGCGTACCTGGGGCTGACGCGCCGCCTCGGAAAGCCGCGTGCCGCCGCAATCACGGCACGGCCCCTCGCGCAAAAAGCGCGCAACACGTTTGAGGCCCTTGTCGTCCTTGACCTTGGCAAGCGCATTCTCGACGGTATAGACGGCGTTGTAATAGGTAAAATCGAGCGGCGTGGCGCCCTCGCCGTTTTTGGGCACGTAGAGGATGTGCTTCTTAACCGCCGGACCATGGAACACGATATCGCGCTCATGCGCTGTGAGCTGGTTAAACGGCACGTTGGTGCGCACGCCCATCTCGCCGGCCACCTGCTTCATCAGGTCCCACATGAGCGTGCCCCAGGGAAGCACCGCGCCTTCGTTGATGGTCTTTGACTCGTCGGGTACCAGGCTCGCCTCGTCCACCTCGCGCATAACGCCGGTGCCGCCGCAGGTGGGGCACGCGCCGCCGCTGTTAAAGGCAAGATCCTCGGCACTCGGCGCGTAGAACTCGCGGCCGCATGACGGACACACAAGTGACAGACCGGCCGCCACATTGAGGCTCGGCTCCACGCGCACTCCGCAGTGCGGACACACGTGATGGGCGCAGCGGCTAAAGAGCAGGCGCAGGCTGTTGTTGAGCTCGGTCATGGTGCCAAAAGTGGAGCGCACGCCCGGCACGCTCGGGCGCTGGTGCAATGCGAGCGCCGCCGGCACGTGCAGCACCTCGTCCACCTGGGCATGTTCTGCCTG
This sequence comes from uncultured Collinsella sp., assembly GCA_934646965.1. GTDB lineage: Bacteria > Actinomycetota > Coriobacteriia > Coriobacteriales > Coriobacteriaceae > Collinsella. The sequence continues at coordinate 13,637 of CAKUEZ010000016.1, forward strand.
CGTTAGGCGACGGCGGGTATAGGTGCTGAGCGCCTCCAGGTAACGGCGCGAGCCCTCGGCATAGAGAACTCCCAGCGCCAGCGAGCTCTTGCCCGAGCCCGACACGCCGGCAATACCCACGAGCTTTCCCAGCGGAATATCGATATCGATGTCCTTGAGGTTATGGACACGCGCACCACGCACCTCGATAGCGCTTGGTTGCTGCGACACCGTCATCGCTCCCCTTCTGCCTGCCCGCGCCAGTCGTCGCAGGTCAAATGCGTAAAGTACTCGGTACGCACATCGCCCATGAGCTCGCAGGGCACGTCGTACTCAACGTGATGGGGCGCGAACCCACATTTTTGCTGCACGCGTAACGACTTGCTATTGCCCTCATAGTATCCGCACCAAAGCGCCTTGCAGCCAAGTGTTTCGAACGCATAGCGCTGCATGGCTCGCACCGCTTCGGGAGCAAAACCTCGGCCCCAGAACGGCTTGGCGATCCAGTACCCCACTTCGAGTTCGAGACCGTCACCTTGGTGGCTTGTTTCGCAGCGAGATGGCATCAATCCAATGCAGCCCACGGGCTCGTCTGTCCCAGCCAGACAAACGGCAAAGGTATGGGGCGCGGAAAAGACCGTTCGAATGATCTCCCCACTTTCTTCAATGCTTCGATGGGGTGGCCAACCTGCGGCCGGGCCCACCTCTGGATCGCTCGCATATGTAAACAGACTCGCCGCATCCGTCTCGTGCCACGGGCGAAGCGTCAAACGCTCAGTTTGAATCACCATGTTTTGACCTCACATCACTCGTGCCATAGAACGCGATCGCGGATGTATTCGCCGAGCATGGGCACGGTAAAGCGGACGAGGCCGTATCCGGCAGCCTCAATGACGCGCTCGCGAATCAGGCTTGCGCGGTACTTGCTCGCCCAACTCTGGGTGCGGTCGCAGCGCTCAATGATATCCGCCATGCGCGTCGGCCTACCCTCGTCAACCGCCATCGCCTCGATAAACAGACGCTGCGGGCTGCGCAGCCCGTAATACAGGGGCGCGTCGACCGCTTCGTAGAACTCGGAAACGGCGTCTGCGTAACCGGCCTCGACGTCGCGTTCTTCAATGGCCTGTGAGCCACGCCGGGCAGCAGATCGCCACATGTAATAGCCCACGAGCTGAACCATGTAGGGATGGCCCATACTCTTGCGCGCCGCAAGGTCCGCCGTCTCCGCATCAACGCAAAGGCCAGCGTCTTTGACCGTCTGGACATATGAATCGCGCACCTTGGGCAAAGAAATCGCCCCCAGCGTACGCTGCTGGGCACGCCGCAAAAACGTCACGCTCGGTTCTTCGAGCAGGTCGTCGACCATACTGGGCAAGCCGGCAAAAACAAGGGCAAGACCGCGCTGGTCGCTATCGGGCAGGCCTGTGGCATCCTGGTCTCCCAGCACCTGCTGGTAGAGAACGGCCAAGGCGGCCAGCTCCTCGATAGATGCCGACTGGGCCTCGTCAATCGCAAACAGAATGCCCTTGCCCGGCCCGAGCTTCTTAAGGCGCTCGTTAACCAGCCCGCGCATTGTCTCGCCTTTTGCCCGCGCCGCCTCGACTGACATCCGGCCAGATGACGGACCGAATTCCATTGATGTCACAACCGGCTTATTCGAGCGAAGCGCGTCGGACAGACGGTCACACAGCCCAAGTGAAGCAGAATCGGAGACAACCGCCCATCCGCGCTCTGCCACCAGGCGCTGCAACTCGCGCAGGAGAACCGTTTTGCCACAGCCACGGTTTCCCGTAACGAGCATGAGTCTGCCGGGGGCACCGGCACCGTTGTCGAGCCCCTCCTCGAAATCTTCGATGACCGACTCGCGGCCAATAAGCATCGGAGGCCGCTTGCCAGCCGTTGGCTTAAAGGGATTTGGATTCATGCCGGCCTCCTCGGATTGGCAAACGCTGTTAATAGTTATACCAACTTATACCGAGTTGTACCAACAGGATGTGACAGAGAGACTGTCCCTTTGTCACATGCGTCCGAAGAATTCGGCATCTGCAGGGCGCCAAGGGCGGAAGGTGGCAGGATCGATGCGCACATGCGCCGCGGCGGGGACGTCGTACCACTTGACGGTGTAGCCGGCGCCGTGGGCGCAAAAGACCGAGTCGGGCGTGTTGGGTAGGTCGGCCTCGGGCTCGTAGGCGGCAGCCTCGATCACGCGCTCGGCATCATGGCAGGGCGCATAGCCGGCAAACTCCAGGTACAGATGCCCGCGGCCACTCGTGTAGGCAGCCACCTCCAGCGCATAGTCCTGCACCTCGGATGCCGGCACGCGGCCTACGAGCTTGGCGCGATCGTCCAGCATCGTCGGCGGCTCGTACTCGGCACCCATACGCGTGGCATCCGAGAGCGCACGACCCACGCACTCCCCCGGAACCTCGAGTTCAAAGCGATACCACGGCTCCAGCAGCACCGCCGCACCCGCCTCACGCGCCTGCATGAGTCCCTGGCGAATCGCGCGATACGTTGCCTGGCGAAAGTCGCCGCCCTCGGTGTGCTTGGCATGCGCGCGGCCGCCCGTGAGTGTAATGCGCACATCGGTGATGGGCGAGCCGGTCAGCACGCCCAGGTGGTCGCGTTCCATGGCATTGGTGAGCGCCAGACGCTGCCAGTTCAGGTCAAGCTCGTCGGTTGAGGTCACGGTGCCAAACTGCACGCCCGAGCCCGCCGGCAGCGGCTCTAAGCGCAGGTGCACCTCGGCATAGTGGCGCAGCGGCTCAAAGTGGCCCACGCCCTCGACCGTCTGCGAGATGGTTTCCTTATAGAGGATGCCGCCGGACTCAAACGCAACCGTAAGGCCAAAGCGATCGGCCAGCACGCGCTGCACGACCTCGAGCTGCACGGCGCCCATGAGCTGCAAGTGAATCTGCTCAAGATGCGTATTCCAGCTTACGCCGAGCATGGGATCCTCGTCGGCAAGCTCGGTCAACGCCCGGAACACCGTATGGACATCGTGCTCGCCCGGCAGCACCGTATAGGTGAGAACCGGCGCGATGATCGGCTGCTCACCCATAGGCTCTGCACCCAGGGCATCACCTGGGCGAACATGCGCGAGGCCCGTCACAGCGCAGATACCACCGGCGGCAACTTCCTGGGCAAGCTCGTATTTCTCGCCGTTATAGATGCGCACCTGGTCGATCTTCTGCTCCCATACCTCGGCACCGGAGCGTCCGCCAATCGTCTGTTTTGAACGCAGCGTGCCGCCGGTCACCTTGATCCAAGCCAAGCGCTCGCCGCGATCTCCTCGGCTGACGCGATAGACGCGCGCGGCGAACTCCTCGGGCCATGTCCGTTCGCCCATCAAAGCGCAGATACCATCCAGCAGCTCGCCCACGCCCTGATCCTTGAGCGCCGAGCCGGCAAAGCAGGGGAACAGTTTGCGCTCGGCCACCATGCGCGACAGCGTTGCGGCAGAAAGCTCGCCTGTCTCAAGAAACTCGTCGAGCGCCGCCTCATCCAGCGCCGCGGCGTCCTCTTGCACGGCACCACCCGCGAGCAGGCCCTCGGCATCCAGGCAGCCCTCGGAAAGACGCTGCCCAAGCTGCGTGAGCAGTACCTCGCGGCCTGGATTTTCCAAGTCGACCTTGTTGAGAAAGATGAACGTCGGGATGTCGTAGCGCGCAAGTAGGCGCCACAGGGTTTCGGTATGCCCTTGCACGCCATCGTTGGCGCCCACCACCAGGATCGCGTAATCGAGAGCGCGCAATGTGCGCTCCGCCTCGGCAGAAAAATCGACATGGCCGGGAGCGTCCACGAGCATAACGTGGGTGTCGTCATGGTCGAGCACGGCCTGTGACGAGAAAATCGTGATACCGCGCTCACGCTCAATCGCATCGGTGTCCAGATGCGAGTCGCCGTCGTCCACACGCCCGCGTTTGCGAATACGGCCTGCGTCGAACAGCATGGCCTCGGCCAGCGTGGTCTTGCCGGCATCGACATGTGCCAAGATTCCAACGACCGCTTGCTTCGACATGGTTCTCCCCTTATTGCAAACCCATCACACGCGGCAATGGGCGTTCTCATTCCACACTGGATGATACAATTTACGAGCCGGCGGGCGAAGCGGGCCCTATCCCCCGACCGAGCTCATCACCCTGCGTTGCCGCGCGGCGATTTTCGTAGGTTCGCGCCTTGCGAAAGCCGGCACCTCCCCTTTTGTCTGTCCGGGCTCATCTGGGGCGGTGGATACGTGAGCCCCACAACAGCGAGGAGCCACTATGAAGGCACTGCTCAACGAGTTCAAGGAATTCATCAATCGCGGCAACGTGATGGACATGGCTGTCGGCGTGATTATCGGCGGCGCGTTCACCGCCATCGTGACCTCGCTTACCGATAACATCATCAACCCGCTCATCTCCGTGATTGCCGGCGGTAGCGCGACCGAGATCTCGGGGCTGGTGGTGCCGGGCACCAATATCGACTTTGGCGCGTTCATCGGCGCGTGCATCAACTTTTTGATTGTGGCGGCGATTGTCTTTGCCATCGTCAAGGCGTTTAACAAGGCACAGGAGATTGGCGACAAGCTAGCCGGCGCCACCGCCGAGGAAGCCGCCCCCAAGCCCGTCTGCCCCTATTGCCTGGAAGAGGTAAACGAGGGCGCGACCAAGTGCTGCCACTGCGGAAGCGAGCTGCCTAAGGCATAACTACTATCGCCCTGGCGACGGACGTTGGTCCTCGCCCATCCAAAGCATCACCTGCAGACAAAAAATGGCCCCACCCGGGGCCATTTTATTTAGGCGAGATGTTGATACGCGACTCGGCCCCTACGCCTCGCGCAGCCAGTCAAACGCAACACGTGGCGTGCCGTCCGACACATACACGACACCGGCGCGCTTAAACCCAGCCTTGGCGATGGCGCCTTGCATGGGCAGGTTGTCTTGGTGCGTGTCGATGCGCAAATGGTCGACGCGCTCCTTGGCAAAAGTAAACATCGCAGCAGCAACGCCATGCGTGGTGCCGTCGGATGCCACGCGGTGCAGCACGGCATAGGGGGCGTCGCTGCGCCATTGACCGTCCTCGATCACATCGTAGGAATTGTCTGGCCCCGGCAGAAAGGCAAACGTCGCCACCACGCGACCGTCGACTTCGCACACATAGCTACCGCCCGCGGCGATATCGCTTTTGAGTTGCTCGGCCGAGGGCGTGCCAACCGGCCACTGCGTAGCATTGCCATGCTCGCGCATAAAAGCGCGAGCAGCGTCGTAGATAGCCATGACAGCGGGAATGTCGGTATCGAGGGTTTTTCTGATCATCACGCGGCGACCTCACGATTATTGGTATCACTTTGATTGAGCAATGATACCAGCGTTTGGAGAGGGGCGCGAAGCAGATGGGGAGCAAAAAGCGAGCCGCCTGGTCAAAGGCCAAAAGCGAGTTTTTGGGCGCTGCCACCGGCGGCGATATGAGCGACCTGTTTGCGCGCGAAGGCGATCGTCGCGACGCCCTGGATGCCGAGCGCACCGAAGCTTGGCGTTATAAGTCGTGCGAGCGCAAAAACCGTTATGACACGCGTGCCGAGGCAGAGGCGGTTATGGCCGATTGCGAAAACCGCGGCCGGCGCGGCTTGGCCTGCTACAAATGCGAGTACTGCGGCGGCTGGCATTTGACGTCGCACCCTTGGAAATAGTCCCGCGCATCCGCCCTTACTCGACAGGCTATAGACGCGGCGGCACCAGGACGTCATAGCGCACGGCCTTGCCCGCGAGCTGATAGCTCGGCTTCATACCGGCAAGTAGCGGGCCCTTCACCGGTCGTTTGATAACGACTTTGCGCGGATGCACGGCGAGCGCCGCCTCGACCAGCGTCTCCTCATCGGCGCACGGCTGCTCCAGATGATGCAGCAGCTGAAACTTCTTTTTGACCGCCGCACTCTTGGTGCGCTCGGGGAACATAGGGTCCAGGTACACCACGTCCGGCGCGGCGAGCTCACCCTGCTCGACCAGCTCAGCCGTATGGTGAAGACCGGCGATGCTGTCCTTGCCTGCATGTAGACGCATACGCGCCACGGCATCCGCAAGCGCCGGATCGTCCGCCGCACGTTTCAAGGCATCCTGCAGCAGCGCCGCGATTACACAGTCCTGCTCATATAAATCGACCGCAAAGCCCGCGGCGGCCAGCAGCAGCGAATCCTCGCCAAAACCTGCCGTGGCATCGATTGCCCACGGGTGCTCAACGCCTTTCGCGCGCGCAGCCTTCACCAGCAGCTCCTGCTGCAGGCGGCCTTGCTTGAGTCGTGGAAGCATGCGGGCAAAATCGGCGCGCAGCTCCATCGCGCCATCGGTGAGCGTGAGGCCCTCGGGCATCCTGGTTAGCTCAAGCCCTGCAGCCCGAGCAACAGAAAAGGGATCGGCGACGCCCATGGACACTCCTTAGCAAGCAAAACGAATACGCGGAGCGCCGTTCATGCCGGCACCCAACCGTCCGTTATTGTCCCACATGCGACATGGCCCACAGCATCCCAATGCAAAGCACCGCCATCAATCCCGTGCACACGGCAGCGATCACAGAATCACTCATGCGCCTTCCCAACGACCGCGGCTCACCCACTTGCTTGGCTCCATACATCATGGCTCCTCCTTCGGTCCAGCTCTTACCATGGCCTCATCATCGCAGCGCCGCGCATACGTTGCCATCGATTTGACTTACGCCCAGCTTTCCCTTTTGAAAGGTTGGACCGTACAGGCAAGAGACGCTTTCAAGCGCATGCACGCCGCCGTTGAACTACAATGTGCTTCACCATATGTGCAGCAAACGGGGCGCGTTGGATTCATCGCGCCCGCATCGAAAGGACCGCCTATGAGCTACACCCGCAAGACACTCAAAATCCTTGCCCTGATCTATTTTGTTCTGGGCATCGCCAGCCTCGTTATCGGAATCGCCGGCATCGCGACCGGCAAGCTCGAGACCACGTACGGCCCGAATGCCATGCTCGCCGCAGTCATCATCATTGCCAAGGGCCTCGTCGATCTTGCCGCAGGCGTTGCGGGCATCAAGGGCGCCAACAAGCCTTCGCAGGTAGACGGTGCGTTTAAGCTTGGCATCGTTGCCGCCATCGCCACGATTGCGCAGGCCGTTCTCACGCTTCCCGCACTTGGCGGCGACGCCATCAACTACGGCGCCTTTGTCATCGTGGTGTACGACCTGTTCTTTGTTCAGCAGGCACACGCCGTTAAGGCCGAGAACAAGGATCGCCTGTAGGCGCCTGTATCTCATACCCCTTGCAACGAGCAACAAGAAGGGCCGATCGCGTAGCAACGCGGTCGGCCCTTTACGTTTGCCAAGATAAAACCTGCCAAAATAAACCTGTCCCTTTTTGGCAGGTTAGTGGCGGTACTCGGCGATGATGAAGTCGATGTCGGTTTGGAGGGTGTCTAGGTTTGCCAGGCGCTCTTTGTCGGCAGGGCGCGTGCGGTAGTAGTACGGCGTCATCTGGAACACCGCCTCGATGTCGGCCTGGGTCTGGAGCGTAATGTTCGCAGACACCCGCTGCGTTCCGACCAACTTAAGCTCGGTAGTCTTCGGCAGCTTTTCGTCGTTGAGATATGGCGTGTCGTAGAGCACCTCCTTGAGCCCAAAGAGATGACGGGCACCCGGCACCACGGTATAGAGCGAGCCCTCTGGCGCCAGCACGCGGGCAAACTCACGCTCGTTAAAGGGAGCAAAGAGCTCGGTCACCATATCGAAGGCGCCGTCCGCCACGGGGATGTCCTTCATATTGGCCACGAAGTAGGTCGCATCACCGCGCTTGGCGGCCAGGCGCACCATCTCTTTGCCCAGGTCAAAGCCGTAAGCATCCACGCCCGGCACCGCGCCCATGGCGCTGGTGTAGTAGCCCTCGCCACAGCAAATGTCGAGCAAGGTCATGGGACCGTTCGCAGACGCAGCACGCCCAGTCGCCCGCTCGCGCACCAGCTCGACCATTGCGTCGCGCAACGGCGCGTAGTATCCACGGTTCAGAAAGTCACGACGGCTGCGCGCCTGCGACTTGGGATCACCCATGGAGTCGCCGCTCTTAGACGAGCGCAACAGGTACAGATAGCCCTCGCGCGCACGATCGAACCGATGTCCGCCCGCGCATGCAGCCCCACGCTCGTCGTCCACCAACGGCTCATGGCAAACGGGACACAACAACATGGCAACTCCTTAGCACGGACAACACAGCGCCCACCATTGTCTCACGCCTCCCCCACCTAGTCATTGGGGACGTTCTTAAACGACTAGTCATTCAAGAACGTCCCCAATGACTAGGCGAATAGGAGTATCATCGTCTGCGCAAATGAACATTGAAGCGCATATAAAGAGATTGAGAGCGTATGGCTGAAACCGCATCTAAGCACATTGACATGACGACCGGCTCACTGTGGCGCAATATTCCCCTGTTCGCGTTTCCTGTGGCCGCCACAAGCATCTTGGAGCAGCTATCGAACCTCATCGCCACGGTCATTATCGGCAACTTCTCGGGCGACCAGGGAACCCTTGCCATGGCCGCCGTCGGCTCCAATGTGCCGCTCACCAGCCTGATGATCAACCTGTTTATCGGCCTGTCGCTTGGCTCCAACGTGGTCATCGCCAACGCCATCGGCCGCAACGACCAAAACATGGTCAAGCGTGCCGTCCACACCTCGATCCTCATGGCACTCGTGGGCTTTGTCGTTATCGCACTGGGCGAGATCTTTGCCGAGCCCATGCTCGCCGCGCTCAATGTTCCAGCCGAAACCATGCCGCTCGCCTCACTCTACCTGCGCGTCTTTTTGCTCAGCATGCCCTCGATCTTGCTCTATAACTTTGAGGCCGCGATCTTCCGCTCCGTCGGCATCACCCGCATGCCGCTGCAGGCGCTTGCCGTGTCCACCGTCCTCAACATTGGCCTGGACCTCATCTTTGTCCCCGTACTCCACTGGGGCGTCGCGGGCGTCGCCATCGCCACCGCCATCGCCTACACCGTCAGCGCCGCTACGCTCTTTATCCGCCTGCTCAAGACCGACTCCGTCGTCCGCGTCACCCCACGCGATCTGGCTATCGACCCTGTCGCCCTCAAGCGCATCGTCAAGATCGGCCTGCCCGCCGGCATCCAAAGCGCTGTCTTTGCCGTCGCCAACATCATCATCCAGTCCGCCATCAACAGCTTGGGCACCGAGGTCATGGCGGCATCGAGCGCTGCCATGAGCCTGGAGTACGTGTGCTACAACCTGCTCAACAGCTTTAGCCAGGCCTGCACCACCTTTGTGGGACAAAACCACGGCGCGCGCCAGATCGACCGCTGCACCAAGACGCTCAAGGTCTGCCTGGTCGAAGGTGGCATTGTCGCGCTCACCACCATCGTCATCATCGTCGGCTTGGGTCGCGAGATCCTGTCGCTCTTTAACAGCGATCCCAACATCGTCTCGATCGGCTATATCCGCGTGTGCTCGATCTTCCCTGCATACGCCTTTAGCATGTTCTACGAAAACATGTCCGGCTACCTGCGCGGCTTTGGCATCTCGCTCATGCCTGCCCTCATCACCATGATCTGCGTCTGCGGCATCCGCTTCTACTGGGTGTTCTGCGTGTTCCCGCACTTCCGCACGTTCGCCAACATCATGATGGTCTACCCCATCAGTCTGGGCACCACGGCGTTCTTTATGGTCGTAGCGGTATTGCTCTGCCACCCGGCGCGCACCTACCGCCTGGCCCAGGCCAAGGCAGAGGCGCGCTAGACGAAACCTCAAGCGCCGCGCAATCGCTAATTGACGATATGCGAGCTCATGTAATCGATAAAGCGCCTGGTGGCAATGGGCATGGTGTCCCAGCTGCGCCAGGCCGCCACCACGTCGCGCGAAGGGGCATGCACGATGGGCCGCACGCGAATATCAGCCCTCATGCCCTCGACGGTACGGCGATAGAGCATGCTCACGCCCAGCCCCTCCTCAACCATCGCCATAATGGTGTAGTCATCGGTGACCTCGCTCGTCACATGCGGCGATAGCCCGTGTGCGGCAAACGCGTCAAGCACCAGGCTCTGTTCGCCTTCGTCCAGCAGCACAAATGGCTCGGACGCCAAATCGGCAAGCGTGACCTTTTCCTTTGCCGTCAGCGGATGCGTTGCCGGCAGCAGCGCCACGAGCTCATCGTGATAGACCACGCGCTTCTGAAGCCCGGCGGTAAACCCACGTGCCGTAAAGCAAAAATCCACCACGCCGTCGTGCACCCACTGGGCATTGCGCGTGTAATCACCCTGTTTGAGGGTAAAACGCACACCCGGATGCAGCGTTCCAAAGTCGCGGATCACGCGCGGCAGCACGGTTCGGCTCACGTTGGTAAACGTTGCAATGCGAATGTCGGTCGACGACAGGCCCAGCAGCTCCTGGCGCTTGCCCTCGAGCTCGGCCTCGGCCGTCACGATCTGACGCAGGTACGGTAGATACTGCTTACCGTCGCGCGTAAGCGAGACGCCCTGCTTACCGCGTTCGATGAGCGTGGTGCCCAGCTCGCGTTCGAGCGCCTTGACCGCCTGGCTCACCGCGCTCTGCGTATAGCCCAGCTCGTCGGCCGCGCTCTTAAGGCTGCCACGATCGACCACCATACAAACAATCTGATACCGCGATGCCATCTTGCCTCCACATTGACGCAGTCGTAAAACGTTTTGCCAGCGCTTTTCTTGCCTACATTAGCTTTGCTTAATCATACTGAAGATACATTCGCTTTACTACATCCATATCTGAGCGCAGAATCCTTTTTGCGAAACCGTTCTGTAACAAAAGGAGTCCCATGGATCGCAAAAAAGCAATCGCGCTCTCATTTTCCGTTCCCGTTGCATGGGGCTTTTCGTACCCCCTCATGAAGATCGGCATGGACAGCATGAACGCCACGAGCATCGTCGCGCTGCGCTGCCTCATCGCCTTTGCGGCCTGCTTGTTGCTCTTCCATAAGCACGCCTTCCGCATCAACCGCGACCTTATGGTCCGCGCCGCCATTATCGGCGCCATCATGGCAACCGAGCTCACCTGCATGTGCCTGGGTTCCAGCCTCACCTCTGCCTCTACCGCCGGCTTTTTGCAGAGCCTGACGGTCGTAATCGTTCCGTTTGCCAACGCCGCCCTACTGCGTCGCGCCCCCGAGCGCAAGGTGCTCGTCGGCACCGCTATCGTCACCTGCGGCACGCTGCTGCTCTCGGGCGCCGACTTTACCAGCCTGAACCCCGGCGCGATCATCATGCTGCTCTCCGCCTTTGTCTACGCCGGGCACATCATCGTTGCCAAGCGTTTTGTCGAAGAAGTCGACCCACTGTCCCTGGGCGTTTGGCAGCTGGGCTTTGGCGGCCTGTTCTCGGGCATCGCCGCATGCGTCTTTGGCGGCTTTACGCTTCCCAGCACGCCCAGCGAGATTGTGGTTGTCGTTGCCCTCGCGCTCATCTGCTCGGCCTACGGCTTCATCACGCAAACGCTCGTGCAGCCTCATGTGCCCGCCGAGACCACCGGCTTTGCCTTCTCGCTTGAGCCGGTCTGCTCCGCCGTCTTCTCGTTCTTCCTCGTTGGCGAAGTCCTGAGCCCCATCGCCTTCCTGGGCGCCGCCCTCATCCTCACCGGCGTCATGGTGGCGACCGTCGAGCTTCCGCGCCTTCATGCACGCAGCCACGCTCGTATAGCAGGAACACCCGAGCACGTCTCCTAGAGCTCCGCGCTTTTATACACACCGCGGTCCAGCAGCCATCGGACGCCCTTACAATAGATGCCAGCAAAGCATCTACGTACAAGGAGCCCCATGGACACCGCAACTCGCGACCGCAACATAGCAACTTGGTTGGGCGATGCGCCGCAGCCGGTACGTGACACCACGAACCAGTTGCTCGAGCGCATCGCCCTTTTGCGTGCCGAGCAGACCATCTACCCGGCACAGGACGACATCCTCAACGCGCTTGCCTATACGCCGGCGGATCAGGTCAAAGTCGTCATCTTAGGCCAAGACCCCTACCATGGGCCCAACCAGGCCATGGGGCTATCGTTCTCGGTTCCCGCGACGCAAACCAAGCTACCGCCGAGCCTGCGCAACATCTATAAGGAACTCAATGCCGATCTGGGCTGCCCCATCCCGGCCACGGGCGATCTGACGCCATGGGTGCAGCAGGGCGTCCTACTTCTTAACACCACACTCACCGTGCGCGAACACGCCGCCAACTCACACGCCAAGCTAGGCTGGAGCACCCTGACCGACTACATCATCGAGCGCTGCTGCCAGCTACCCCAGCCCGTGGTCTTTTTGGCCTGGGGCCGCTTTGCTCAGCAGATGGTCGAGGGCAAGCTCGCCGCAACCGGCGCGAGCGAGGCGACCGGCAAGTTCTGTCTGGCGTCAACGCACCCCTCGCCGCTTTCGGCCAACCGGGCCACAGCAGAGCTCCCCGCTTTTATGGGCTCGCGCCCCTTCTCCGCTGCCGATCGGCTACTCGAACAGCACGGCTCGACCCCCGTCAACTGGACTTGCCTCGGCTAAAAATCGATACTTCAAAAACGCGCCCGACGGCAATCTTGCCATCGGGCGCGTTTTGCTATTCGGGCCAAATAAATTGTGTGCGGCCGGCCTCGCCACCGTCAATGAGCAGACTCTGCCCGGTCATAAACCGGTTGGTCACGCCCACAAAGTAGATCCACTCGGCGATCTCTTGGGCGGTTGCCCAGCGTTTAAGCGGCGTGAGCTCCATAATCTGGTTCCACAGGTGCTCGTCTTCCATCACACAACGGTTGAGCGGCGTGATAACGCCGCCCGGGTCCACACTGTTGGCGATGGCCTGCGGCGCCAGGCGGTTTGCAAGGTTCTTGGTGTAGGCGATAACGCCGCCCTTGCTGGCAGCATAGGCGGGAAACTCCGATCCCGTATGTCCGCTCGCCGACCCCACATTGACCACGGATTTGATAGCCGGCGTCGGCTTTGCGGCAAGCCCCTCCCCCACAAAGGCGTAACACTCGGTCACGTTGATGGTGCCACACAGGTTGGCGGCGATGTCGTCAGCCGAATCCTGCGTACCGGCAACGTTTACGATTACCTGGGGTTCAAGGTTAACTGGAAACGAGTCCGGCTCGCGTACATCAACGATCAGATGGCGGTAGCGCTCGTGTTCGACCGCCGCCGGCAGCAGATCAAAGCCCACGACCTCGTGGCCCTCGTCCAAAAAGCGCTGCACGCACGCGGCTCCGATACCGCCCGAAGCGCCCGTGATCAAAACCCGCATACTTGCTCCTTAGGCAGTTGCGTGACGCTCGAGATACTCGGCGCCCACGTTCTCGCGCTCCCAGCTGCGCACGACCTTGTAGCCCACGGGGCTCAGGAAGACCTCGCACAGCAGCTCGGCGACGGCACCGGTCAGCGAGCACATAAGGACCTGCACCCAGGTCCAGCCAAAGAACGTGTGGCTCACCACAATGGCGAAGACCAGGTTGTCGACAAACTGGCCAATGCCCGTGGACACATAGGAACGAAAGGCAAAACTCGCAAAGTTATTCTTTTTGAGCATGCGACCGAGCGATTGGTTGAGCGTGGAGTTGACCACGGCAGAGGTGAGCATGGCCAACGACGAGCCAAACACCACGTACCAGGTGCCGCCAATCGTGGCGTTGAGGGCGGTGTTGACCTCGATCATGCCCGTGTCGTAGTAGGCGCCCCACATGCCGGGCGTGAGCGAGCACAGCCAAAAGCACAGGCTCACGGCCAGGTTAACCAGCAGTGCGAGGATAGAGATTTTGATGGATGCCTTGGCGCCAAAGCGCTTGCAGATCATGTCCTGGCACAAAAACGAGACCCAGCTCACCACAAAGCCGCAGTCGAGCGCCAGATACGGCAGGCTGATGAGCTCTTTGTTGGCCAGCAGGTTCATCATGATAACGCTCACGATAAACAGCGAAACCGTTGCCGCGGGAATGTTCCGCAACAGGACTTTGTAGTCCTCCATGACCTTCTTGATCATTATGTACTCCTTTGGTTTTAGGTTTAACGAGCAGGATATCGGAACCGAACTGCTCGGCCGCCCCGGTCTTGAGGCGACGGTGGGTATGATAGCTGCTCCGCCGGCGGCAGGCAAGCAACGGGCGCGGCAGCCCCGCAAGGCTACCGCGCCGATGCACTAAAACGTTACGTTGCCAAACTCCGACAGGATCAGGTCGGGATTGTGGTCGGTTGCCCAATCCACGTTCCACGGGCTCGTGAACAGCAGCAGCTTGCCGCCGCGCATGTCCTCGACGCGCAGGGTGTCACGTGTGAGCGACAGGCTCGGGATATCGATGGTGTCGGGGTCGTTCTGAATCCAGCGGATGTCGGTATAGGGCAGCGGCTGGCGACGCACCTCAACGCGGTACTCGGCCTTCAGACGGCGCTCGAGCACCTCAAACTGCAGTACGCCGACCACGCCCACGATAACACTCTCCATGCCTGCACCCAGCTCGCGGAAGATCTGGATGGCGCCCTCTTGGGCAAGCTCCTCCATACCCTTCACGAACTGCTTGCGCTTGAGCGTATCGACCTGCGTGATGCGGGCGAACATCTCGGGGGCAAACGTCGGGATCTGCGGGTACTGCACGTGGCGCTTGCCGGAGCACACAGTGTCGCCGATGCTAAAGATACCCGGGTCGAACAGGCCCACGATATCGCCCGCGTACGCCTCGTCCACAATGGCGCGGTCGTCAGCCATCATCGAGGTGCCCGTTGCCAGCTTGAGCTTGCGGTTGCCCTGCATATGGAAGGCGTCCATGCCGCGCTCGAACTTGCCCGAGCAGATGCGCACAAAGGCGATACGGTCGCGGTGGTTCTTGTCCATGTTGGCCTGGATCTTAAAGACGAAGCCGCTAAAGTCGTCGCGACAGGGGTCGACCGGCTCGCTGGTGAGCGTATCGGTGTAGGCGCGCGGCGTCGGGGCAAGGCGCAAGAACTCCTTAAGGAAGGGCTCCACGCCAAAGTTGGTGAGCGCCGAGCCAAAGAACGCCGGGCTCAGCTTGCCGCAGGCAACGGCATCCAGATCGAGCTCGTCGCCGGCGCCATCGAGCAGCTCGATGTCGCCCATCAGGTTCTTGTGGTTCTCCTCGCCAATGAGCTCATCCATGGAGGGATCGCCCAGCTCCGCCTCGACCTCGGCGACCTTCTTGGTGGCGTTGGCGTGGCCGTCGCCCTCAAAGGCGATGACGCGACGAGTCTGACGATCGAACACACCGCGGAAGTTGCGACCGCTGCCGATGGGCCAGTTCATGGGATACGTGTTGATGCCCAGGACGTTCTCGATCTCTTCCATGAGCTCAAACGGATCGCGGGCTTCGTGGTCGAGCTTGTTCACAAAGGTGAAGATGGGAATGTGGCGCAGTGTACAGACCTTAAAGAGCTTTTTGGTCTGGGCCTCGACGCCCTTGGCGCCATCGATGACCATGACCGCGGCATCGGCGGCCATAAGGGTGCGGTAGGTATCCTCCGAGAAGTCCTGGTGGCCGGGGGTATCGAGGATGTTGACGCAGGCGCCGTTGTAGGTGAACTGCAGCACCGAGGAGGTAACGGAGATGCCGCGCTCCTTCTCGATGTCCATCCAGTCCGAGACGGCGTGCTTGGCCGAGCTCTTGCCCTTGACCGAGCCGGCGGTCTGGATGCTGCCGGTATAGAGCAGCAGCTTCTCGGTAAGCGTGGTCTTACCGGCGTCCGGGTGGCTGATGATCGCGAATGTGCGGCGCGACGAGATTTCATCCGACAGGCTTGCCATGCGGATCCTTTCTTGCGTTCTATATGCATTACGTCGATGTAACTTGTCTATTGTAGCCGCGAAATGCTGCGGCAGGGCGCCTATCAGGACAAATTCATCAGCTGAGGTATGGGCGACGGGCTGTAGGCGGCCGGCAATCCCGATTTTCCTCTTGCGTAACTGTGCATAGTGTATATATACTGTGCTTACCGGTTATATACACGTATAGCCCATCAGCTAAGGAGCCGCTGTGGACATCATCCTATCCAATTCGAGCGACAAGCCCATCTACGAGCAGATATCCTCGCAGGTCAAGGCTCAAATCCTTTCGGGCGTACTCGCCGCGGGGGCCAAACTCCCCAGCATCCGCGCACTCGCAAGCGACCTCGGCGTGAGCGTCATCACCACCAAGCGCGCCTACGCCGACCTAGAGCAGCTCGGTTTTATCTGCACCGTGCAAGGCAAAGGCTGCTTTGTCGCCGAGGGCAACCAAGAGCTCTTGCGCGAAAGTCAGCTCTGCCATATCGAGGAGCTGCTTGCCCAGGCGGCGGAGCAAGCCGACACCCTGGGCGTCACGCGCGAGAAGTTGCACGAAATGCTCGACCTTGTAGCCCCCGAAACCATGCAGTAGCCATCTGCAAGAAAGGCTATACCATGCAAAACTTGCTAGAACTCAAAGGTGTCTCACGCCGTGTAAGCGACCGCTTTTCGCTGCGCGATGTCACGCTTGCCGTAGAACCGGGCCAGATCGTTGGCTTTGTGGGAGCAAACGGCGCCGGCAAGACAACGACCATCCGTGCCGCGCTCGGCCTCATAAAGCTCGATACCGGCGAGGTGCATCTGTTTGGACAGCGCTGCGATGCCAACGCACCCGATGAACAGCAGCGCCGCACACGCTCGCGCATCGGACTCGTGCTGGACACGTGCCCCTTCCCTTCCACGCTCAAGGTGGCGGAAGTTGAAGCGCTCGTTAGCCCAGCGTACCCCACGTGGAGCCACGAAACGTTTGCTGGCCTCATCAACCGGTTTGACCTGGACCCCAAGGCAAAGGTCAAGGACCTCTCCCGCGGCATGGGCATGAAGCTGCAGCTCGCGTGCGCACTCAGCCACAAGGCCGAGTTGCTCATCCTGGACGAAGCCACGGCAGGCCTCGATCCCATGGCACGCGAGGAGCTGCTCGACGAGTTGCTCGCCTTTGTTGCCGACGGACAGCGCGGCGTATTGTTCTCGAGCCACATTACATCCGATCTTGAACGCGCCGCTGACCGCGTCGTCTGCATCGATAACGGCTCGATTGTGTTCGATTTGCCGCGCGAGGACATTACCGACCGCGCCGGCATTGCCCACTGCACCCAAGCGCAAGCTGCCGAGCTGATGGCTTGTGTCGAGAGCGCCCGCGCCACCCGTCATGCCTACAGCGTGGACGTGCTCGTGCCCAATCGCCGCGAAGCGCTCGAAGCATTTCCCGAGATTCCCTGTGACCGGATTTCCATCGATGACTACCTGCGCCTTACGCTGAAAGGAGCCGCCAAATGAAACGCGCCTTTATGTCCGAGGCCGCCATCATGCGCTCGTTTCTCCCGAGCATCGCCGGCGTCGGCCTGTTCATATTCGTCGTGCTGACCCTTGCCAACGCATCGGATGGTGACTCTGGCATGAGCGCCGGCACCTGTGCGGTCAGCGCCATGTCGCCCATCATGATCATGAGCTCGCTGGCTGGCTACGATAACCAAAACGGCTGGGAGCGCTATCGGGCAACGCTGCCGTTCTCACGCAAAGACATCATCTGCGCGCGTTACCTGTGCATTATTTCCTTCTCGGTCGTCATGGCATGCGCGGCTACGCTTCTGAACATCCTCGCCCTTCCGTTCTTCGATCACATGGGCATCCCTTCGACAGGCCAGACGATCTTTGAAATCGCAACCGCCTCGGCGGCGTCGACGCTCATCTCCCTCATGATGGTGTTTTTGGCACAGCCGATATTCTTCCGATTTGGGCACATGGAGGCGCTGCGCCTTTCCGTCGGCCTGTTTGCCCTGCTTGGCTGCGGCACCATGGCAATGCTGAGCTCCTCCAACCCCATCAGCAACTGGCTCATGTCATTTGCCGGGGC
>CAKUEZ010000017.1 GCA_934646965.1 uncultured Collinsella sp.
GCGCACCCTTGATCGGGCGTTTAGCTCAGGGGGAGAGCGCTTCCCTGACACGGAAGAGGTCAGAAGTTCAAATCTTCTAACGCCCACCAAATGTTCGCAGCTCAGAGGCTTCGCCTCTGAGCTGTTTTGTTTTACGCCGCCAAGGCGCGCCACCAAGAGGTCGCCGCAGCCCTCCAAAGCGCGCCATCAAACCCCCAACCTGGCGCCGCGCACCATCCCAACCGAACCCAAAGCCGCCCAAACAACCGTGGCGGTCGCCCCAATCAGGCCCGAATGGGCCTCGTAGCCGCATCCGGATAGCCACCGCAAATCGAAGGTGAATGGTTTTCCCGAGAAGTGAACGAGTCAAAACGGACCCCCGAAGCATCGACACTTTTAGTGACTCATTTCCTGCGGTTTTGGCGTTAGAATCCTGCAGTTTTGCCGTCCAAAAGTGTGGATGCTTCGGGGGTTCAAATAAGCTCATTCACTTCTCGGGAAAACCATTCACCTTCGATCTAGCAGTACCCCTCCGTTGCCAAGGGGCCGCCCTACCAATACTTATGCGCCTCGATAACGGTCTGCCAAAGCTTAAACCGTTTCGTCTCGACGCGCGCCCGCACCAAATATCGCGCTTCCTCAGTCATGGGCTTGTAAAATATGGGCCGTTTACGACGACGCAGCTTCCTCCGGACGCGTTCGCACAGTCGAACGAGTTTGTCATAGTCGCTTGCCTGGTCGGTCGTCACCGTAAAGTACGCGACCCCATTGAGCATCTGCAGCTCGTTGCGGCGCTCAGCATCCTTGTGGATTTTCTCGCTTCCATCATGGATGGCGTCGCTGTCGTAATCGACCAGCGCAGTAAGCACTTCGGGCAACAGCCCGGCTTTTACCTTGTCCAGGCCCACCTCAGCTTTCGCCGTAAGCGTAATGTCGGGCGTGCGCTCCAACACGCGCAGCTCGCGCTTGCGTCCAGCACTGTATCCATCGCGAATGAAGTACTTCTTGTTCAGCTCGGCCTTACCCAATGCATATCCGCCGTAGCGCGCAGGCAGCGACATAAACATGCAGAGCCCCGACTCCCTTGGCGAGCGCGATCCCTCGATCACGTATGCAAGCAGCGCCTTTGCTTTCGCGAGGCCCCTCACCTTGGGGGACTTGCCGATATACGCCGCAATGAGCTCCTTGGTCGTGAGTCTCCCATCGCGCATGCCCTTGTCCCTACTGGTCACCCCGCCGGGAGCAAGGTTATCCAGCCGGTAGTCCGATGTCACGGCATAGCCGGCATAGATGGCCTCCGCTGTATCGCCGTCGTGCGCGGCCTGCAAAAACGCCAGCTCGGGAGAGCACACGTATGCATCCAGCTCGCCCCGCCAGTGGCCCAGCGAGATAAACGAACCCGCCGGAAGCTCGTTGGTACACAGGTGCGTCTTAACGTGCTTACTCCGTCGGCGGTCGGCACGCTTCGGCACCAATAAGTCCAGCGTCTCGATCCCCAGGCCGTAGCGATCGATAACCTCCTGCGCTTCTTGGTCCGAGAGCGCGCAAGCGCCTGCAATCGACACGTCCTCGGGTTCCGAATCCCCAAAGCGAGGGTTCGGAATGTGCGCCAAAAGCGCCAAGGCAGCATTATGTGAAACGACAAAGTAGCTCATGGCGCGAAGATAGCATGCGCGTCGGCGACAGGCGGCGGCCCTGCTGAGTTTTCGGCAAACGACTGGCGATTTTTCGCCGCGACGTATCCAAAGTGCTCATTCGTCGACGTCTAAATGGAAATCCGTCAAGCTTTTGGCAAGCTTGCCGCTCAACTGACCAAAAGCTGACCATTTGCTTGCCCATTTGCTTGACGGCGCGTCATGGCCAAAGTGGTCCGCGACTTCTCGGACGGTCGAGGCACTCGTCCGGCAACCTCACGCCGCGCCGCAACCGCATCACTCAGATGGCAAGCACCACCGGCTACCAGCGCAAATATCAACAGACTTATCCGTATACCTCGATCGCCCACCGCTGGGGTATCCTTGGAACGAATGCACCGCAAGCCGCACAAAGGAGCCGCCATGCGCACCGAGCTCGATGTTCCCTTTTCGCACAAAGACGAGGCCAAGGCCCTGGGTGCCAAGTGGGACCGGGCCAAGAAGATCTGGTACGTGCCCGATGGCGTCAACCCCGAGCCCTTTGCCGCGTGGCTGCCCGGCGTGGATCGCTCCGATCCCAGCGCGCCCTACATCTACCTGGTGCTGGGCAAGCGCGAATGCTGGAAGTGCCACGAGCAGACGACAGTGGCGGCCTTTGGCATTCCGTATCGGGTGGCCGAGGGCCCGGGCAGCAAGTCCGCGCCCAACGATGTGCCCACCATGGACGACGCGGGCCACGTCGCGATCGACACCGCCCGTGCCAACGCCATGGCCATCGTCCCCGCGCTGGGCTGCGTCCCGGCCGAGATCCGCGACTACCTGCACCAGCGCTGCGGCTACAAGACCGTAACGTCGCGCACCACCAAGACCGCATCGCTCGCCAGCACGTGCACCGGCTGCGGCGCGCTGCAAGGCAGCCATTACCTGTTCGAGGAGCCCACGTCGCCGTTTGCACTCACGGCCATCAACAAGCTGCCCGCGCTGGAGTTCGTGCGCGTGGAAGTCGCCGGCGTCTATGGCATCCCCGCCACCCAGGGCGACTTTGACCAAGCACTCTTTACCTGGGCACGCGATCACCACACCCAGTTCCACAAGGCCCTGTTCGAGGGAATCTACCTGTAGGACAAACCTCGAAAATCGAGTCCAGTTTTCCTCGAAAATCGAGTATGCGCAGGTAGTTGAGTTGCGGGCTCGAGGGTCTACAATCCCAGAATGTGCTCCAGATAGCCTTTGTTGAACCAGAACGATTGCCTGGTCATCCAGCGTCCGTCGGGCAGCTCATAGGCGTTCCTCGCAATATCGCCGATTTCGGTTCCGTCGGCGAACCTATACGCAGCTTTCGAGGTATGCGGGCGGACGTGAACAATCGGATTGTCCGCCATACCGGGCAGATTGTTGGTCACCTTGAGCTTTCCGCTCGCATCCCGATACGGGTTGAGCTTAACGCCCTCACGAATCACCTTTCGCGTCTCGTCCCAGCAAGCCTTTGCGGAACCTTCGATTTCGTTTGCCGGCATCGCCCAGAATAAGCAGCGGTGAAGGCGCCACGCTCCCTCGTGATCCTCACGGAACACGACGAAGAAGAAACGGTTGGTCTCAAGGCGCGCACGGAAGGCAGACGTCTCCCAATCCTCATTGATTAGCTGCTTAAATTCAAACGGAGGGAAGGACATTGCCTGCTCGATGTGTCCTCTCTTATTAACGCGACAAACACGGACGTTAATCCCTGCCTTAACGAACTCCTCGGCAGCGTTGCTTTTAATGCCGAGCATGCGATACACAAGCGTGGTCCACTGCGCCTTGTTGCCCGTGTATTCCAAGCCGTACTGCCCCGCAATCTGACGATCGGTTTCGCCATAGTGGCGCTCGATAAGCGCGGTAACGTAGCTTTCGAAATCAATGGACTCATCATCAGTCTGAACGATGCTCTCGCCGACGCGCGGGGCACCGAGAACATAGGTGTGAAGCACATAGTCCATGTACGAGCGCTTGAGCGAAAAGGCGCGACGCTTTGCGCGACGGCGCTCAATCTCGCCCGTATCGGTGTTGAAGTACTCGTAGTACTGGTCAACCCACATCGTCGCCTCGGTTGCACCCTTCGTGCAGGCGCCCAGGTAGGTAGTCATGCCCTCCGACAGCTCGTCCGCGCGACCATCCTGAATGTACGAAATGATCTTCTCGTAGTCAGCGCGAATGATCTTCATATCCTCTTCGGGCAGGCGAACCATAACCGCGCGCTCGATGCGCTGGTCAAATTTATCGATGGAGCGGTCGCGGCCGTAGTAAATCAGCAGGATATTGCTGAGCTTAGTCTTGAGATGCGAGCTGTCGTAATCAAGCGAGACTGGGCGGTCGTAGGGAATCATCGTCAGAACGAGGCGCTCGCCGGCAGACTTGCGACCATCCTTGAGCACATCAAAGCACGTAGCCTTGAGTTCGACGCCCGCCTCGGGAAAATCCGGCCGATCATCGCTGTTGGCCTTGTAGCCAAAGTATCGCTCCTCGATAAGAGTGCCCATGCCGCCCTTATACTTCTTGGACCCAAAGTCCTTGGGCGCACTCTCCCCCTCCGGCGCAATGCCGAGCTCGAGGATGTCGCGAAACGTCATGCCATCAAGGTTGGCAGCATAGCGCTCGATGCTTGAGGGGTCAGAAAAATCAGTATCGTCAAGCATGCGCTTGAAATCGAGATGCTTCTTGGACATGGCAAATCCTCTCGAAATAAGACATGATCTAACACATATGCTACTGTAAATTCGGGTAATACCGTGAAGATCCCCTGAGGGATCTTCCATTTGCAACCCAATTTCTGTACCCTTGATCTTTGCATTTGCAGCGATTTGGGGGAGTGGGTATGTCAGAGGTCAAGATCGCCGAGCTTTTCGCAGGCGTCGGCGGATTTCGTTTGGGCCTCGAAGGCTATGCTGACCCCCGTTATCCCGATTTCTATATGAAGCCCGCCGGCCCTTTTCGCACCATTTGGGCCAATCAGTGGGAGCCGCCCGGAACCAAAGCTCGTCAGTTCGCGGCACGTTGCTATATGGACCGCTTTGGCGAAAATTCCGTAGTTAACGAAGATATCAATAAGGTCCTGGAGCAGGCTGAAGCCGGTGAGATTGAAATCCCCCGCGTCGATATGGTCGTTGGCGGATTCCCCTGCCAGGATTACTCCGTCGCTCGCCCGCTTAATCAGGCGCATGGTATCGAGGGCAAGAAGGGCGTCCTTTGGTGGGACATCTACCACTTCCTCGAGATGAAAAAGCCGCGCTTCGGCCTGTTTGAGAACGTTGACCGTCTGCTTAAGTCGCCTGCGTCTCAGCGCGGTCGCGACTTCGCCATCATCTTGAGCTGCCTTGCCGATCTCGATTACACGGTCGAATGGCGCGTGGTCAACTCTGCGGAATACGGTTTTCCCCAGCGTCGCAAGCGCGTTTACATCTTCTGTGAGAAGAACGCCGGCGAGGTCGATCTCGTTGACCGCATGCACAACGGCGTTATGGCGAAGGCCTTTCCCGCCATCTATCCTGACGAAATGTCCGAGCTCGATGTCCTGCCCGATCCTTACGAGAATTCGACTCGTTTTGGTGTTGGTCAAAAGACTTCCCAGTTCAAGAATGCCGGCGTCATGCAGGGCTGCCATGTTTTGACGTGCGACTTTGCCGAAGACTATCAGGGCAAGCGCCGCGTGCTTGGGGACGTGCTTGTCGACGAGGCGAACGTTCCGGAGCAGTTCTACATCTCCGACGAGAAGCTCCCCGACTGGCGTTACCTCAAGGGCAGCAAGCGCGAGGAGCGCACTAACAAGAAGACGGGCTTTACGTACACGTATTCCGAGGGTGCCATGAGCTTCCCGGATGCTACCGACAAACCGAGCCGCACCATCCTCACGGGCGAGGGCGGCACCGGCGCCAGCCGTTTTAAGCATGTCATTGAATGCCCCGATGGCCGTTTCCGCCGCCTCGTTCCTGACGAGCTCGATCAGCTCCAGGGATTCCCCAAGGGCTGGACGGATACCGGCATGACCGATGGCCATCGAGCCTTCTGCATGGGCAACGCGCTCGTCACCGGCGTACCCCACCGCATTGGTGAAGCCATGGTTGAGGTGTATGGGCTGTAAGGCCAACGTCCAAAGAAGCCAAAATGAGCTTTCGCCCAAATGGCGGGCAAAACCAAAGGGGTATCGGCATTAGTCGATACCCCTTTTCTCTACCGATTGTTACCAGTCACAACGTTTATCGCGGAACCAGCCGTCATCAAGCCAAACTTGTCAGATTTCCGCCGATGAGAACTCAACGTACCCGTTCTCCTGTATGCGGTATTCAACAAACTCAAGACTGTTCCACACATGGCTAACGGGAGGCCTTTGCGTTAGATATGCTCGTTCGAAGTCGCGCTTGCATCTCTTGATTGCCTCAATACTGATATTGGAACCGACCAAGAAAGCCTTGATAAGGCTGTAGTCACCACCGGCATATTCCCTACAAACCCAGTCAACGTATTTCATAACTTGTAGAACCTCGTTCGGCCCCACCTCATCCTTTTTTAGCTCTGCAACGAGATACCCGTCGATTACCTCACCTTCATATCCGCGCAGCCACGAGTATCCAAAGACATCTATCTTGTCCATGTAGTCAACAGGTTTCATTGGCGATGCGGGCACCTGATGACTCAGATAATCCCAGTTGCCAAAGGCCATCACGGTCTTCCGGTCACCGCTCTTCAGCTGACTCAGCAAACTGACCTCGAGCATCATTTCCGACTTAGACGAGCCATTTGGGTTGCGCCTTGCCGCACTTGCCGTAGGGATATCAGGACTCCTCAGGTCCTTTTCCTTAAGTGAGACCGTCTCTTCACGATTGATCTCAAACTCCGTCGAATAATCGCCGGAGCGCACGGTAGAAATGTTCTTCCTCAAAAGCGCACGCTTGAACGCTTGGTTTTCCTCATCATCAAGTTTAATAAAGCTCCTTTTCCAGAACGTCCTTAAAGACCTGAAAGAATGGGGCTCTGAATTAAGCAAGTCATCCATATCAACCGGATTTCGAAAGAACGCCGGCGCACCTTGGAAAGCGATGCCCCATCGACATATCTTTTCTTCTTTAGGACCAACGCTGCAAGAGCATCCCGTCGTAGCATCCGGCCTGTTTTCAAAAACCACTACTGATGGCTTTATTTCGATGACCTTACCAATTCCGTAAACGTTTCTCTTTTGGAAGAAATAGACGTTGTCGCCCACATTCAAGGTAGCGTAATCGCCTAACGTGGCCTCTGTTTCCCTTCTCCATCCAGGACTCATCAGCGTCATATAGACGCCTTTTGTTATGACGTCTTCAATGGAAGTGTTGCTATCGACAGAAAAAAGATAGCCTGCCATTTCGCCCTCGATTCCGCCTCAAATGAGCCGACGCTGGTATGAGCCGTTCTCCGAACTTCACGCGGAGAGATGACACTGGCTCCATATTGTAGACCGTTGGAGCGGCACGTGGTCTCAAGGGCCCCTTATTCGATCAGGCTATTGCTAGCGGGCGTTTCAGCCTAACTCATTGAACAAGAAAGGGGCCGCTTCGATTGAAGCGGCCCCTTTTAGGCAATTTAGTTGTTGACTTGGCTCAATTTAGAGTCAGGAACAATACCGACCAGGCTGACCGTTACATCAAAGGTCGGAGCAATGGTGTTCCTATCCTGCTCGGACCAGTTTTGGCAGTCGGAGTCGGTGCCCTCTATCCAAACGGCGACCCTCATGTTCGTGCCGTTAGCGAAAGCCGTAGCTTTATTGCGAATTCGTGCCAACCATTCGTAGGGTTACGTCGTAGGAAAGGCCCTCGTCGACGGCGCTCGCAGCCGTATTCACACAATCGGCATCAGTACCCTCGAGCCAAATATAGACCTTCAAAATTACGCCATTGTAGTCAACATGCGTGGCAAGTGCCGCTGGATTATCTGCGGGCGCATCGAAGTTTTTGCCATTTTTCGTCGCAGCCCAATTGCCGCCATTTTGGTCAACATACGTCGTACCGAACAAATGCTGATACGTTGCAGTCTTGGTACTCGAAGCGTCAGCAACCGTCGTCCAGCCTGCAATGCCATTCTGCTTCGAGTACGCATCGTTGCCCGACCCGGTAGGCTCGCTTGGAGCATAGACAACCTTCAATGCCTCGTTGCCCTGAGCGTCAACCGTCGAGATGCCGATGCGCATGCTGCGCGCAACTTTATCGTTCAGCGGCTGTCCATTCGAGGTTACGGAAATAGCGCCCTCATCGGCCGAACCGTCCAAATACACATCAGCAATGCCCGTGTCACGCACGGTGTAAACCGTATAGGTGCTTACGTTATACGCGTAAAAGATCTTGCCGCCTACAGTATATTGGCCCGTTGCCGCGTCGAGCCCATTGGCGAGCTGGTACGACGTAACCAAGGCCCCATCGCCCCACGACGCGGGAACGAACCACGTTTTGGCGTCATCGGTCGAGGAAGGGCTGATTTCATGGGCGGTCGTACTATCGAACGCAACCGTATCGTTGTCTTTGCCGTGATCGGGCGTTGTGCCCGCAACAATTTGCAGCGTCATGCCATTGGCCATGGCCGTCACGGTTGCCGTTCTGGCGGAGACGGTGTTATTGGATGCGAACCACGCATATGTTGCCGAGCCTAAAGCAACGCACGCCATAACCACCGAAATGGCGGCGACGGCTAACTGTTTTCTGAGTTGCTTCACGCGCGATGACATATACGAAGTTATTTCCTAGTTGCAATTCGGTCGATAAGGTTAACGGGGCGCAGCGCCTTGCGCCGAACCCCGTTTTTAAGCTAATGCTTCAATGTGGCCTATGCCCCGGCAGAAACCGTCGTAGGCTGAGTAGCGCTGAAGGAAATGGTAACGCCGACGGACTCGAGGATATTTGTCAGGTTAGCAGTGGTTACGGCAGTATCATTGCCGTCGTAATAGACATACACGCTCACATGGGTATCCTGATCTTTGGCAACCTTGGCGGCAAGAGCCTTATCAGCAGTGCCCTCGAGCTTCTTTCCGTCAGGACCCCAAACCTGCCAGTTATCAGGACCCACAACGAGAACGCGAACCGCATCATTCAAGCCCTCGCCGGCACCCGTAGTTACTTCGACTTTATCAATCTTAAGGTCGCTAAGGTCGACACCAGCAGAGCTAATGCTATAGTTGTCCGCTTCGCCCACAGCATATTTATCCGTCACGGCCTTAGCGGCATTGCCCACTTCGATGTAATTACCATTCCTGGTGCCATTGGTCGTCGTGGTGCCATACGCAGTCACGAACTTCGGGGCCGGATCTGCGCCGTTATCGGATTGGACCTCGGCAGGGTAAAGAGCAACCGCAGAATCGGTCCAGTCAACGTTATTGGTCACCGTAGACCCGATTGCAGACTTCTTGTATTCGATGCTCATGAATGCCGTATTGGACTGCGCCTTCACGCCCGTCGTTTTAGCGGTAACCTCGTTGTTGCTCACGAACCATGCAAACGTGGCGGAGCCGAGGGCTACGGCTGCCACGAGCACCATGGCAATGGCGGCGACCATCTGCTTCTTTAATGCCTTGGTATCCATGCGGACCCCTTTCTTTTCCCCATTCGTCCCAGATGACCCCGAGAAGCCCGGAAGGGGAGCCCGCGCTTTCGTGCTGGATGTACTGACCCATCCTCAAAATATGGAAATGAGAATACCATAATTCTTACGATTTCCTTATGAGTTTTCGGCAGCTTACAATCCGGCGGATTCGCGCGATTACCTCGGGTTATGTAACTCTGTTCGAGCGATTTTACCGCACGCCGTCGGACGGGCGATAAGCCCTTCTTAAGCAATAGCCCGCAAGGCATACCGGGGCAGTCTCTCGCACAAGCCTTCCGATTCTCCCCCGCTCGGTATACTGGATGTAGCACGTGTAATTTCTGCCTGCATATGCTGGCTATTTGTTGGGAGGCCCCTATGGCTACCGCAAACCAACCCAAGGGAAGCGTTTCGTCCGGCTCCATCAAACCGGTGACGCGCAAGGCCGTCCGCTGCCAGCGCGAAGTCGCTTGGCTGGTCACGCAGGCGGCCGGCAAGCTCGTCGCCACTACCGACGACGTCAATGCACCTACGCCCAGTTTTGTACTGGCAGCGGCACTGTCGCACGCCCGTACGCAGGAGCAGGCCGCGCAGGATGACGGCCACCCCATCGACTACGAGGCCGTCATGGCCCCCGATCTCGCCCGCTTTTGCCAGGCAGCTGGGCTGCCCGCGGCTCCCAACGCGCTTTCGGACGCGGGTTACATGTTCACCCTCTCGGGCGCGGACCTGATCCGCGACGTTTACGCCTATTGCGGCGACCTGGCCGAGCGCATGGGCAGCGCGGGCGAGGTCAAACCTGGCTACGCGATCAAGCTCGCCCTGCGGTTGTTCCTGCTGGGCGGTACCTCAGCCGCCACCGCCTCCAGCAACAAAACCTCGGCATAGCAAAAGCGCCGGGCGGGAAATCGATCCCGACCCGGCGCTCCTTCGTTCTACTTATTCCCGTCTTTCGCAGGCGAGTTCTTCTGATTGCGGCGGTTACTCCACGTCACTTCGTGCTCTTTGTAGTAATCGGGCGCCTCGTTGCCGCTCGCGCTAATGGGGTCGTTGCCGGTGAGGGTGTCGGCAATATCCTGCACGAACTTAATGAACAGGCTCGTGTCATCGGTCTCGGACGAATCAAAATCGAAGCCGAACTCCACCGCGCCGCCAATAATCTTGTCCACGCACTCCGGGTCGTCGCCGTCCAGCCAAATGACCACGGTGTACTTGTCCACGTCGCCCACGCGGAAGTTCGCGTGGCTAATGGTGGTGACCACGTCTTTGGACGCGAACGGCTCGGTATTGGGCTCGGGGTTGCCGTCGGCCGCGGCCGCCGCGTAGGTGGTCGGCTCGCCATTGCGGTAGATGCGCACGCGCGCGGCCTTCTCCACGCCCTTGCTGGCGCTGACCACCTTGAGCTTGGCACTGTAGCCCAGATCGGTTTTGCCGGCGTTGCGGATATAAAAGGTGTACGCCACGTAGTTCTTGCCGTTGTGGCTGCCGTCGATGTCATCCAGGTCGGCGGGCAGATCGTCAGCAGCGATATTGGTGCCGTTGTCCACGGCATCGGCCGCCAGACGCGCGGTGGCGTTTTTAAAGTCACCGTTGTCGGCAATGGCCACACCGCGGCGGAACAGCTCCAGGCGGTTGAGGTTGATGGTGAAGTTGCCCATGTTTTCCTGCATAAACGACAGGGCGAACAGCACGCCAAAGGCAAGCGCCAGCACCACGAGGGCCTTCTGCAGCTTGTCCATGCGCAGCAGCGCCGAGCCGATGCGCTCCATGCGACGCTTGGGCATGTACATGGAGACGACGGCGTCGGGATCGATGTCGTCAAGATCCTGGTCGGCCAGCGCCTGCTCCAGCTCCTCGATACGCACCACGCCGCGCTTGTCGCGCTTGGACCTGCGTTTGGGCCTGGGCATGCTGAGGCGCTTGCGCGGGGTGGAGTCCGTGCCTGTCGAGTCCTCGGCATCGACGCCAGATGCGTCGCTGGCTGTGCCTTCGACCTGGCCCTCGGCCAAATCCTCAGCCATGTCCTCAACCAAATCCTCGGCAGTCTGACCTTTGTTGTCGTTACGCTTGAACAGTGCCATGGCGATCAGAGCTTATATTTAGCGCGGATGTAGCCGACGTATTCTTTGACGAGCTCGCGCTCCATATCGTCGGCGTAACGGAACTGCAGGCCGCAGACGTTGCGGTACAGGCTGCCCTTGGGCGCGCGGCGCACCCAGCATACGATGCCCAGTTGCTCGGGCAGCTCGTGGCGCTCGCCCTGCAGGCGGATCGCGGGCATTTGCACGGTCAGGGCCTCGCCCACATCGGGGTAATCGTTGAGGTAGATAGCCAGACCGCCGGCCGAGACGTCGATGGTCATGGCGTCCTCGGGCTCGGGGGCCGTCGCGTTGTCGCGCTGATAGGTCAGGCGCATGGCAACTTTAAAACGCTCATCGCGGCGCTTGACAAAGCTGCGCTGCTCGGCGACTTTGCGCATTTTCCAGTAGGTGCGGATGCCCTTTTTCTCGACCGTCTCGGGATAACCGGCGAGCACAAACGTCTCCTCGCCCACCTTGTATTGCAGCAGCAGCTTTTGGTTTTCGTCCATGATGAGCGGCTTGCCGGCGAGCATGGGCGCGCTCATCAGAAAGTACGCCTCGTCCAGGGTGTCCTTGTACGTGGCGAGCATGTTGAAGTCGGTTTTTTGGCCCATGGGCACGTCGAATGCCACCTGAAGCTTAGTCCCCGGCGTTATCTGTTGCTCTGCCATGTATTCTCCCCCAGTCGCGGGCGCCGATATCATCGTCGTGCGCGATGCACATTGGGCTATTGTACCTGCTTTGCTGCAGGTTTCGACGTGGGGTGCGCGAAATGGCGCGGACGTCGGGGGTGACCGCTAGCGCGGCTGCTCTGCGCGCGGCATCAATCTGACAGTGATGCATGTCCCCGACGGACCGTCTGTCTATCTATCTCTCAGTTATCTCTCGTAATTATCTCTCGGTTTTCTCTTTATCTCTCGTCTTAGAGATGAGTGAGAGATGAGAGATACGTGAGTGATGGACGAGCGTGGATTTTCGGACGGCTGGAAAATGAGAGTGGATTATTGGACGGTTTTTGGGCGTTTGGAGGCTAATTTCGTCCGAAAATCCACTCTCATTCGGCGGGCGTCCGGATATCCACGCTCGTTTGTCCGATAATCCACGCTCGTGCGGCGGACGGCCAGGCAATCCCTCAAACAAAAACGGGGCCGGCCTTACGCCGAGCCCCGTTTTCAAACGATCAGTTAGTTATCCAGCACGCGAGCATATCGGTCAGCATTACGCTGCCGCGAACACTCCCAAGCCCGTTCCGATGATGCAGATCGCAAAGATGCCCAAGATGATCCAAATGGTCTTGGCGCCCTTTTTGTACAGGGCGACGCAGGCGAAGGTTGCCAGCAAAGGCAGCAAGCCAGGGAAGATCGAATCGAACAGATCCTGCAGGACGATCTCCGAGCCGCCCACATCAAAGGTCAAAGCGGTGGACAGCGAGACCTGCGCCGCGATCATGGCGCCGATAACGGTCATTCCGAGAACGCCGGCGGCATGTGTCATGCGAGACATAAGGTTGTTCTCTTCGGACTGCTGCAAAAACTTGGTTCCCAGGTCGTAACCCAGATGGGCCGCGACAATACGCGTTGCGAAGTTAATCACCGAGTAGATGAGCGCATACACGATGGGGCCGAGCGGGTTACCCGTCGAAGCGATGCCAATGCCAATGCCGGCGGCAACCACGCGGAACGTTCCCCAGTAGAACGAATCGCCAATACCGGAAAGCGGTCCCATGAGGCCGACCTTCATCGCGTTGATCGAGGACGTGTCGAAGTTCTCATCGGCCGCAGCCTGCTCCTCCATGGAAACCGTCAGGCCGGCAACAAACGGAAGCACATGAGGCGTGATGTTAAAGAACTCGGTATGACGGTCGAGCGCCGCATAGTAATCGTCGTCGTTGGGATAGATCTTACGCAGGGGCTTCTGAATGGTGTACATAAAGCCCATTGCCATCATCTTGTCGTACGACTGCGAGCACTGGCTCGTAAACTGGCGAAGGAACATGCTCCGATACATATCGGGGGTCATAATCGCGTCCTTCTTGGCCTCTTTGAGGTCGGTGTTCTGGGTAGCCATTAGAAGTCCTCCTCTTCATCTGCAGCAACCGTCTGCGGACCGGACGAGCCCTCGCGGAAGGCCAGGAGCAGCGCGACGCAAATGGCAGCTGCGGCGACGCCGACCACGTCCATCTTGAGGTAGATGACCATAATGAAGCCGATGAACAGCCAAGGAAGCAGCTTGTTGTCGCCCATGGTCCTAATAAGAAGAGCGAAGCCGATGCAGACCATGACGCCGGACGCAACGTTAAGACCGTCCATCACAAACTGCGGAATCGCGTTGAGCGCGTTGTTGATGAGGTCGGCACCAAAGAACAGCGAGCCAAACACCAGCAGTGCAGACGGAATGCCAATCGACAGCGGCACGATGGTCAGGTGGTACAGATTCGCCTTGGCAAGATCACGATTTGCCAGAGCGGCCTCAATCTTCTTGCAGGCAAAGGCGCCCGGAACGGCGTAGCAGAAGTTGCGCCACACCTGAAGGAAGACGGAGACGGGAAGGGCGAGCGCGACGGCAGTTGCCGTGCCCGTACCCGTAATGACGGCGAACGCACAGCCAAGTACGCCAGAAGCGTAGACCTCGGGAGGCACCGCCGCGCCAACCATGATGGCGCCCATGAACATGGACTCCAAAGCAGCGCCGACGATAACGCCCTGCTGGACATCGCCAAGGATCAAGCCGACGAACAGGCTCGTAAACAGCGGACGACCAAGCATCGTAATGCCAAATAATTGCTCGTCCATGGACGCAATAAATGCGACCAGTGCAACTAGAAGATACTGGACAACCATTTCGATCAACCCCAGAAATAGGCCTGCAGGCGAGGCGTTCTGCGCAGCTCGCCTGCAGACAACCGCAGTAATTTGAGAGGATTAGTAGTTCATCTGGTGATAGTAACGACGCGTGGTGAGCGGGTGGTTACGGACGTCCTCGAGGTGGCAGCTCAGGCGCTCGGTGATGGTGTAGGTGACCATCGGGGAGACGATCTTGCGGAACTCTGGGTCGCTGAACGGCAGCTCGACCTCGGCGGTGTCGAACTTGTTCACGCGAACGTTGACGCCCTTCTCGTCGGCGAGCATGTGGGTGAAGTTGTCGACGCGGTCCATGAGCTTGCGGGTGTCGTCCTCGCCGTAGAGCATGATGAGGCTCGTGCCCTCCTCGCACAGCTCGATGGTGCCGTGGAAGAACTCGGCGGCGTGGATGGACTTGGTCTTGATCCACTGCATCTCCTCGAGGATGCACATGGCGTAGTCGTAGGCCTCACCCCAGAGCATGCCGGAGCCGATCACCATGTGGTAGTCGGTGTCCTTGAAGTCCTCGGCCATGGCGGCGCAGCGCTCGTCCTGGGCGTCCTTAGCCTTGATGAGGAACGGGGCGATGTTGCCGAACTCCTCCATGAAGGTGTCGTACTTGGGGAAGGCGCCGGCGTTCTTGAGGAAGCGGGCGACCAGCGTGATCTGGTAGGTGTAGATGGCCTCGCACAGAACGTCATCCTCGGCGAAGCTGAAGAACTTGTAGTTGGCGTACTCGGTGGCCGGGGTGTTGTCGTTGGAGACATACATCAGCGTGCGGGCGCCCTGCTCCTGGCAGAACTTGGCGGCCTCGATGATCTCGGGGGTGGTGCCGGTACGGGTGGAGAAGACGCAGACCGAGTCCTTGTTGAAGGTCTTGGGCGGGCAGGCGAGGAACTCTGCGGCGATCTCGCAGTGAACGTCGACGTCGGCCGTGGTGGTCTCGACCCAATACTTCATCGGGAGCGTGTGGGCCCAAGTGCCGCCGCAGCCAATGAAGAAGATGTTGGAATAACCCTGCTCGCAGACTTCGTCTACGGCAGCCTCAATCTGAGGACGGAGAGCGAGGGCATCGCTCACAACCTTCTCGTAACGAGGCTCATCGAAATTGAACATCCCTTACTCCTAACTCACTCGGATGAACCCTTCATTCATCCCATGACGTTATAATACTTTATATAACTAACTATGCAAGAACTATTTCGAACTTTTTTAGATATTTCTTTAATAAAAAGCCCGCCGATCAAAAAATCGACGGGCTAAAGAAAGGAGGACATAGTCAATAAACGCTGGACAATGGCATGTTTCCGGCTAGAAAACGTCCTTTGCAAATACCTTAGAGTCGTTGGGGACCTGACGGATTTCGATGACCACGCCATCACCGACAAGCTCTTTGATATGTTCGGCGTCCGTTTCGGTCGCAAAAATCGCGGGGGTCGGATGGAGCGTGGTCTCGGGCGTCTTTTTCGTTCCGCCCAGATTGATCTCTTTGATGTCCTTGCATCCCCTGGCGAGACGATAGGCGTCCTCGATCGTCTCAACGATGATGAACAGCGAATACTTGTCGGTGACGCCACTGTTGAGCGCCTCGATGGCCGCGTTCACGTCTTTAATGACGAGCTTCACGCCGTTGGGGCGGGCCAGCCTCAAGGCGGCCTTTCTCATGTCGTCTTTTGCCACGGCATCGCTGGCGAGCAGGATGCAATCGACATCCAGCGCATGCGTCCAAGACATGGCAACCTGGCCGTGAATCAATCGGTAATCGACCCTCGTAAGCTTAATCATCGTAATCATCTCCGCACGTAATAAAAAAATGACAGGGTTGAATTTATCGTTAGAGCTCGAGCTAGAACTCTTCTTCTTCGACATCGGCGAGCATGTCCGCAGCCTCGCAAAGCTGGATAAACGCGCGCGACCCCTCGACCGCCGCCTTGGCTTTGCCCTCGTCGAGGGTGTCCAGCTGCGTGACCATTTCCACCAGCAGCGGCAAGTTCATTCCGGCGATCAACGTAAACGATCCGGCGGCCTGCCTCTGGATGAACTCATTGTTTACAGACCCGCCGAAGATGTCGGTCACGACAAACCATGTGTCGGCCGGATCTTTCGCATCCATCCACGCATCGATAAGCGCCGCGACATCTCTCGAATCGTCATCGACGTAGGCGCACAGACACTCGATTCGGTCGTTGGCACCCATCAGAATCTCGAGAGAGCTCTTCATACCTTGGGCGAGATAGCCATGACTCGCTAGCAATATCTTATTCATAGTTCTCCAATATCAATAAGACGTACTATATTGTCATAACAAAGTATATTAGCAATCTCCCTTTTGCGGTGCGTCAATTCTCTAATTCCGCGAACGGTAACAATTGGTCGGTAAAACGGCCGCTCCTTTTACAGAACGGCCGTCCTTACTTACAGATAGAACTTCAGTCGCTCGGTGCAGTACACCTGACGGGAGATAAAAAGCGGCTCACCGCTAGGTGCATAGCGCCTGTCGACAAACAAGAGCAGGGAGGAATCCAGCTCCACGTTAAGGTATGCCGCCTCGATCTCACTCGCGTAGCAAACCTCGAGCGTACGCGTGTTGGGGCCCATCTTGATCCCGTGGCGATCGAGCACCGCCATGAGCGAATCGTCCAGGGGCTCATGCTCCAAGAAAGAAAGCGCATCAGAGTAGCTGTTGGTCTCGAGCATCGTGGGCTTGCCGTCCACAAAACGCAGGCGGCGACTGCGCAGCACCTTCTGGGCATCGTCGACACCAAGGAACTTTGCATCTCGCAGGCTTGGGAAGTCCCAGCCCATTTCGAGTACCCTGGTAGAGGCCTGTTTTCCCGCTAGCTGGCACGAGTGGGTGAAGCTCTCGCGGTCGTCTGCAGCATACATTTGCGTGTCAGCCGAAACGAACGTGCCCTTGCCGCGGGCTCGCTCTACGAGTCCGGCATCTTCCATTTCTTTAATAGCGGAACGAACGGTGATTCGGCTGACGCCGAATTGCTCGATAAGCTCCGTCTCGGTCGGGAGCTTGTCTCCCGGTCGGTACGTGCCGTTGGCAATCTGATCAGAAAGCGCGCGAACGATTTGCTTGTACAGGGGCACAACACTATTTGCTTCAACCATATCAACCATACCTTTGCAAGGAATCAGCAGCTTATAGATAGATGACTTATATTGTATTAAAACTTTTTAGGGGTCCATATATTTCCTAAATGATTCGGCAAGCGGGGTGTTATTTCACTTTAGCGGAGTGCAGCGGCTATCCGCGGCATGTGTCGTCACCCCAGCACGGCCGTCTACCAACATCGTTGTCAGTTCGTCGCAGGGCCGCGGCCCCATATGGGTATACTCTCCAGGATTCGACTCGATTCGCCCCCGCTGGGGCGTCAAAGGAGACTGCATATGTCCACTTCTTCAACCGATCCACGCGCTGCCGCTGCCGCGCTGCTGGTACCCGGTACCACCTGCCACGGCTTTGCCGTCGAGCGCTGCGAGACCGTGCCCGAGCTCGATTCGGACGCCTACGTGCTGCGCCACACCGCCTCGGGCGCACGTCTTCTGTACCTGGCGTGCGACGACGAGAACAAGGCCTTTGCCATTGGCTTTAAGACGCCGCCGGCCGATTCCACCGGCGTGTTCCATATTCTTGAGCACTCGGTGCTGTGCGGGTCGGCCAAGTTCCCCGTCAAGGAGCCGTTCGTCGACCTGATCAAGAGCTCCATGCAGACATTCCTCAACGCCATGACCTACCCCGACAAGACCATCTACCCCGTTGCCACCACCAACGAGCAGGATCTGTACAACCTGATGGACGTGTACCTGGACGCGGTGTTCAACCCGGCTATCTACACCAAGCCGACCATTTTTGAGCAGGAGGGCTGGCACTACGAGCTGGACCTGCCGGAGGGCGAGGGCTGCGAGGGCGACGCCGGTGAGGCCCGCGCCCAGGACCTGCACGCGGGCACGCTGCGCTATAACGGCGTGGTGTTCAACGAGATGAAGGGCGCGCTATCCGATCCCATGAGCGTGCTGGACGACGCCGTCAACGCCGCGCTCTATCCCGATACCGCCTATGCGCACGAAAGCGGCGGCGATCCGCGCGCGATTCCGGCGCTCACCTACGAGCAGTTCCTGGACACGCACGCTCGCCATTACAATCCTTCCAACTCTTATATAACGCTCTACGGCGATCTGGACGTGGACCGCGCGCTGGCGTTTTTGGACGAGCGCTATCTGTCGCAGCCGAGCGCCGCGAGCCGCCGCATGGACGCCGCCGTTGCCGCCGGCGAGGATCCGTCCGCGCTGGCGCCCAACCCGCTGGATGTGCAGGCGCCTGTGACCTGCGAGTATGAGCGCGTCGAGATGGCCACCACGCCCGAGAATGCCCTGGTGGGCCTGGGCCTGGTGCTGGGTAACGCGCTCGACCGCAAGCGCACGATCGCGGCTGATATCCTGTTCGAGGCGCTGCTGGGGTCCAACGAGGCGCCGGTTAAGAAGGCGATCCTGGCGGCAGGCCTGGGCGGCAACGTGGTGAGCTACACCGCGCCCGAATGCCTGCAGCCCTACGAGCTCATCATGCTGCAAAATGCTCAGCCCGGCGTGGGGCGCGAGCTGCGCCGCGTGTTCCAGGACGCCTGCCGCGACCTGTGTGAGCACGGCGTTCCGCGCGAGCGCCTGGAGGCCATCATCAGCAGTAACGAGTACGACCTGCGCCAGCGCGACTACGGCATCGCCGACGGCGTGGCCATTGCATGCGACGCGCTGAGCACCTGGCTCTACGATGACGACGCCGCGACGCTGGCGCTCAAGTACGGCCCGGTGTACGAGGAGCTGCGTGGCGAGCTGGACGGCACCTACTTTGAGGACCTGCTACGCGAGCTGGTGCTGGAGAACGACCACATGGCGCTCGTCGAGCTGGTGCCGGTGGACGCCGTCGAGGGCTCGGAGAGTGCCGAGGTCGCCGAGCTGGCAGCCAAGCGCGATGCCATGACCGATGCCGAACTGGCCGATGTGGTCGAGCGCACAGCAGCGCTGCGTGCCGCGCAGGAGGCCGAGGACACGCCCGAGGACAAGGCAACGCTGCCGCGCCTGCGCGTATCCGACATTGGCGAGGCGCGCCCCGAGCCGCCGCTGGTCGTGGACACGACCGCGCCCATCCCCTGCCTGCGCCACGACATTCCCACCAACCGCCTGGCCTACGCCATGCAGTATTTCGACCTGAGCTGTGTCGCATTTGAGGACCTGCCCTACGTGACGCTGCTCTGCCGCCTGCTCAAGCAGCTGCCCACGCGCGAGCACTCGGCCGAGGAGCTCGACAACCTGCTCGCCGGCAAGCTTGGCTTTTTGAGCTTTACGACCGAGGTCATGACGCAGCCCGACGTGGACGGCGTGCGTCCCTACCTGCTGGTGAGCGCCGGCGCCCTGTCCGAGAAGATCAATGCGCTGGCGAGCCTGCCGCGTGAGGTGTGGTCGAGCACGCTTTTGGCAGACGCCGATGCGGATCGCGTGCGCGATGTGCTCACGCAGATTCGCATTGGGCTCGAGCAGGGCTTTATCAACAACGGCCACTCGGCGGCGCTCGGCCGCGCGATGAGTTACAGCTCGCCTTCGGCCGTGGTGCGCGAGCAGCTCTCAGGCGTGGACTTCTACCTGTTCCTGCGCAATCTGCTCGAGCACTTTGACGAGCGTCTGGACGGACTGCGCGCCAAGCTTGCCGAGCTGGCGGCCCGCATCTTTGTGGCCGACGGCTGCATGGCGAGCTTCACCGGCAGCGACGAGGACTTTGACGCGTACTGGGATGCTGCGGGCGACCTGGGGCTTAGTGCTGGTGACGGCGCTGTTGCCGGCCGTGACGCGCTCGTGGTGCCGGAGCCTCGCGACCGTCACGAGGCCTTCGTCATCCCCAGCGATATTTGCTTTGCAGCGCGCGCCTGCGACCCGCGCCGTCTAGGCATTGACGTGACGGGCGCTTGGGCGGTGGCCGCCAACGCGCTCTCCTACGACTACCTATGGAACGAGATCCGCGTGAAGGGCGGCGCGTACGGTTGCGGATTCCGCGCGGCCGGCGAGCGCCAGACGGCATTCTACACCTACCGCGATCCGGCGATCGACCCCTCGATTGAGCGTGTGGAGCGCGCGGGCGCATGGCTCGGCAGCTTTGAGCCCGACGAGGCCGCCTTTGAGGGCTTTATCGTGAGCTGTGTGAGCGGCATGGACGCACCGGTAAAGCCGTACGCGCTCACCAAGCGCCGCAACACGACCTACCTGGCCGGGCTCGATCCGCACGCGCGCGAGGAACGTCGCGCCCAGATGCTCGCCGCCACGCCCGAGGAGCTGCGTTCGCTGGGCGCCGACGTAACGCGCATCGCAGCTAAGTCGCCCATCTGCGTCTTTGGCGGCCGCGACGTTATCGCCAAGAGCAACGCCGGCTTTAACGTAGTTGACCTGCTGGCCTAACTCAAAAAGGTAGATTTTGGGACATGCCTAAAAATCTACCTTTTCTTTTGCCGCTGCTTGGGCGGGGCGGCGCAACCCGTCCCAGCGGTTTGTCTAAATCTGTAACATCTAGACGGGAATATCGGCTCCAGATGTTACAGATTGAGATAATTCCGAATGGCGCCAGCCCTTTGTCTCAATCTGTAACATCTAAGCCCATTTTTGCCGAGTAACTGTTACAGATCGAGACAAACCACCACAGACGCCCGCCCCCCCAGCAAAAACCACCACAAAGGGGACAGGCACCTTTGTGGTGGTTTGGGTCGGGCGTTACTTGTGGAAGGGATCGAGCGTCGCCTTTAGAGGGTCGAGCCGATACAGGCTCACGAAGCGCTCTTTGCGGGACGAAGACGTGTTGACCCAGCTGCCGTTGCAGACGTCGTACTTCGAATCCAGACGAATCCACTCCTCCGGCTTGTTCTTCTCGCTCTTATTGCAGAAGTAACGCTGGTACTCGACCTCGTGCTCAAACTCAAACTCGTCATCCGAATCACCATCGGCGTACTCGTCGACCGCCGTCAGATTGCCGTGCTCGTCGTAATAGAACTCCGCATGACCGTCGCGCGTGGAATCGATCCGGTCGAGCTTGCCATCACTATACGAGTAATCAACTGTGGAAAACGAGCTCAGCGAACCATAATCGTTGCCATGCGTGTCATAGGCCACGGGCGAGATGCGCGAAACGTTTCCGTCCTCGTCGTACTCGTAGCTGAGCGTGAGCGTCCATCTCGTGCCCACGGTGTCACCCTGGCAGTCCGTCGTAAAAGACGTCACGCGGCCGCTGTCATATCCGTATGAGTAGACAACCGTGCGAGGATTGCCCGGGCCGGTCTCGGTGTCGGACACCAGGTTACCGCCCTCGTAAACGTACGTGCTCGCGCTCTCGCCGTAGCCCGCATTGGTCGTCTTGTTGACCAAGTTTCCATCCGAGTCATACGTGAACACCGTGGAGGTCGACGCGTCGCCAATGGCGGCATCGCAATCGATACGCGTCAGGTTGCCGTCGGAGTCGTACGTGAACATGTTTTCCTCCTCGTACTCGCCCGAGAGAAGTTCCGCGATCTCCGAAATACGATGCGCCTCGTCGTGCTCAACGGCGTAGCTCATGCCGCCGCCTTGCTTGAGGCTGCTCGTATACCCCGTGACGTAGCCGTTTTCGTCGCGCTCAATCTCGTACGTGCTGCCGTGCACGCCGTCCTCGTCGGTACCTTCGTAGGACACCGGCAACCACAGCTCGTCGAGCTGCGTGTCCTTAATGCCGCTGACTTTCGTATCCTGCGGCAGCGCCAGCGTGGCGAGCTTCTTTTTACCTGAGAGGTCGACGCTTTTGAGGGCTTCGGCGTTTTTGAGGTCGAGCTTTTCGATGTTGTCGCAGCCGTCCAGGTTAACGACGGTGACGTTGCTCGCCGAGTTGAGGTCGACCGTCTTAAGGTCGCCGCAGCCCGAGAGGTCCAGGTTGACAAGCTTGTCCCCGCCAGATTCCACATTGACGACATGCGGAAACGCCTTTCCCAGGCCCTGCGTCGACGCAACACCGTCCAGCTCGACCGACGTCACCGCCTTGGACTCATCGCGCGAGATGTGGCCGTCGCCGTTGGTGTCGTACCTGGTCGAAACAAGCGCACGCATTCCGCTATCGGGGAAGGTCTTCTCGTCGATTGGGGTGGTCGCGATCTGGGTGAAGTAGAACAGCGCGCCGCCGCCGATGCCCGCCGCCACGACAAGCACCGCGGCAAGCGCGATCAGCGGCTTCTTGGAACGCTTGCGCGGGGCGGGCTGCTGCGCGGGCACGTATTGCTGGGGAGCGGGCGTGGCCGGCTGGGATTGCTGCGTGGCCGCGAACTGGTCGGGCGCTACGGGCGCGCCGCACACGGGACAAAATAGGGCTTCATCGACAAGCGACGTGCCGCACGAGCGACAAAACATGGCGGACTCCTTTCGGTGCTTTGTTTCCACCATGAAGGTAAACCCAAAACCGCAGTCCTTGTTGCGCAACAAAGCCAAGCGGCGGACAAACCACCGCAAAGGGGACAGGCACCTTTGTGGTGGTTTTGATAGTCGCATTTAAACTGAATTGCAACTAATATGTAGTCGCATAACGCATGACAGGTGACCAAAGATGCCGGAGGCAACCATGAGTAATGTTTTGGCTTACAAGGGTTATTTTGCCCCAGTCGAGTTCGATGCCGAGCAGCACGTGCTGACAGGTATGGTAGCCGGCATTAGGGACGCAATTGTATTTGAAGGCTCTACGGTTGAAGAAGTGGAGCAGTGCTTCCACGACGCCGTCGACGATTACCTTGAGTTTTGTGCCGAGAAGGGTAAGGAGCCCGAGCAGGCTTTTAAGGGTTCGTTCAACGTCAGAACGGGGTCCGAACTCCATAAACAGGCCGCGCTGGCAGCCGCAAAGAAGGGCGAGTCTCTCAATAAGTTTGTGGCAGAAGCAATCGCTGCGGCGCTGTAGCGTTAGCGCGTAGGCCAAAACCACCACGAAGGGGACAGGCACCTTTGTGGTGGTTTTGGCTGATTCTGCAGCGTTTGCCCAGATAAAACCTGCCAAAATAAACCTGTCCCTTTTTGGTAGGTTTGGAAGAAGGTGGCTGGGATGGATAAGGCTGAGCTGC
Source organism: uncultured Collinsella sp. (assembly GCA_934646965.1). Taxonomy (GTDB): domain Bacteria; phylum Actinomycetota; class Coriobacteriia; order Coriobacteriales; family Coriobacteriaceae; genus Collinsella. The sequence goes on from CAKUEZ010000017.1 coordinate 23,229, forward strand.
GGCGGGCGGTGATTGCCCGGCGCGATGCAATTGAGCTGGATGTGCGGGCGGCGAAGTCTGCCACCGTTTGTGCACGGCTCGTTGAGCTGTTGGAGTGCGTGGACCCCGAAGCCCCGCGCACCGTTGCCGTCTATGCCGCCATAGGCTCCGAGGTTGACCCTGCCGCCTTTGCCGCCGAAGCCGACGGGCGCGGCTGGCGGGTGGCCTACCCGTACATGCTCTCGGCAGCTGACGCCGCGGCTTGCGGCCAGCGTATGTGCATGCGAGCGGTCGCCGCCAGCGACGTCGACACGGCTCCGTTTATCGCCCATCCCACGCAAGCCTTCGCCGCCGAGGACATCGACAACGGCCGCTTCCCCACCGTGCCTGCCGAAGCACTCGGCATGATCGTTGTGCCGTTCGTGGCCTTCGATCGCACCGGCGCACGCCTAGGCTACGGCGGCGGCTGCTACGACCGCTACCTGCCCACGGTCTCGGCATCGTGCCACATCATCGGCATCGCCTTTGACGAGCAGTGCGTCGACCGCGTCCCAACCGACGCCCACGACCTACCGCTGCCCACCATTATCAGCGCCTAAATGCCGGCACGCCTCTCGGTAGCCTAGCGCTCCTCGCCGGCTCGTGCCAGGTCGTAGGGCGTGGTCTGGTAGACGTAGTAGTTGAGCCAGTTGGTGTAGAGCAGCTGAGCCTGACTGCGCCAGACGTTGCGCGGCTCGGCTGTGGGGTCGTCGCCCGGGAAATAATGCGCCGGCACCTCGGGGTTGAGCCCGCGCTTCACGTCGCGCTCGTACTCCAGACGCAGCGTGTCGGTGTCGTACTCGGGATGACCAAAGACAAAGAAGCGGCGGCTGTCGACCGACTTGACGATGTACAGGCCCACCTCGTCGGACACGGCCACGACCTCGAGCTGCGACTCGGCCTCCACGTCCTCGCGGCGCACGTCGGTGTTGCGCGAGTGCACGGCATAGAAGCGGTCGTCAAAGCCGCGGACCAGCGGGCTTTGCGGCTTCACCAGATGATGCTCAAACACGCCGCTCGCCTTAGCCGGCAGGTCGTGCTTCTGAATACCGTAGTGGTGGTACAGGCCAGCCTGCGCGCCCCAGCAAATGTGCAGCGTGGAGTGCACGTGCGTGGTGGACCAATCCATGATTTGGCAGAGCTCGGGCCAGTAGTCGACCTCCTCGAAGGGCATCTGCTCCACCGGCGCGCCCGTAATAATCAGGCCGTCGTAGTGGATGTCGCGAATGTCGTCGAACGTGCGGTAGAACGTCTCCAGGTGGCCGGCGCTCACGTGCGTGGCCTCGTGCGTCTTGGTGCGCAGCAGGTCCACCTCCACCTGTAGCGGCGTGTTGGAGAGCTTGCGCATGATCTGCGTCTCGGTGGCGATCTTGGTGGGCATGAGGTTGAGGATGAGCACGCGCAGCGGGCGGATGTCCTGGTGCAGCGCGCGGTACTCGGTCATGACAAAGATGTTCTCGCTCTCGAGCTGCGCGGCGGCAGGGAGGGCGTCGGGGATGCGAATGGGCATGGATGCTCCTTACGAGTCAGTTGCAGCTATGGTACAACGACCGGCCCCATCCGCGCGAGCACATCGCCCAGCGGTAGATTTTTGGGACATGCCCTGATTTCTACCTTTCCGGCCGCACGGGCGCGATTTGGCCCCAAGGGACCCAAAAGTAGATTTCTAGGCATGTCCCAAAAATCTACGGCACTTTAGCCTAGCAAAGTGACGGCAGGACGCTACAATGTTTCAACGCGAAAAACTCGGCCGAAAGGATACTCATATGTACCAGACGCGTAAGATCGGTGTGGTCGGCCAGGGCCACGTAGGAGCACATGTCGCCAACAGCCTGCTTATGCAGGGCATTGCCGACGAGCTGTACCTGTGCGATATCAACGAGGCCAAGGTGACGTCCGAGGTTCAGGACCTGCGCGACTCCCTTTCGTTTGTCCCGTATAACACCAAGATCGTCAACTGCTACGACCACTACGAGGAGCTGGCCTGCTGCGACGTCATCGTCAACGCCGCCGGCAAGGTCGCGCTGGCCGCCGGCAGCCGTGACGGCGAGCTGTTCTTTACCACCGACGCCGCCCGCTCCTTTGCCAAGCGCATTGTCGACGCCGGTTTCGACGGCATCTTCGTGAGCATCTCCAACCCCTGCGACGTCGTGTGCACCGAGCTGTGGCACCTGACCGGCTATGACCCCAAGAAGATCATCGGCTCGGGCTGCGGCCTGGATTCTGCCCGCCTGCGCACCGAGATCTCCAAGAAGATCGGCGTGAGCCCCAAGTCCGTCGACGCCTACATGATCGGTGAGCACGGCTTTAGCCAGCTGGCCGCCTTTAAGGCCGCGACCATCGCCGGCAAGAGCCTCACCGAGCTTCAGGCCGAGAACCCCGACAAGTACGCCTTCGACCACATGGAGGTCGAGGAGCTCGCGCGCAAGGGCGGCTACGTGACCTACGCCGGCAAGCAGTGCACCGAGTACGCCGTCGCCAACTCCGCCGCGCGCGTCTGCGCTGCCGTGCTGCACAACGAGCACGCCGTGCTTTCCGCCTCCACGCTCATGACCGGCCAGTATGGCGAGGAAGGCATCTTCACCTCGCTGCCGTGCGTGATCGGCGCCGAGGGCGTCGAGGAGGTCTACACGCTCGACCTGTCCGAGCACGAGCTCGAGGGCTTCCACAAGAGCTGCCAGCACATCCGCGACAACATCGCCCAGCTCGACTGGTGGGACGCCGAGGCCTACGACGCCAAGTAGGCCGTTGGCTGCCGCAACCTCACGAACTCAAGCGCCATGTAAAGCGGGCCGTACCGGAAATCCCCGGCGCGGCCCGCTTTTTGACTCACGCAGCACACTTGCGAATCGAAGGTGAATACTTTTTCCGAGAAGTGAACGAGCAAAATCGGACCCCCGAAGCATCGACACTTTTGAGGCGCTGTTTCCTGCGGTTTCGTCGAAGTTTTCCTGCGGTTTTAGCGCCAAAAAGTGTAGATGCTTCGGGGGTCCAAAATAGGTCGTTCACTTCTCAGGAAAAGTATTCACCTTCGTTTTCTGACAAACTGAAAGGGACTCCGCAACGCAAAACGGGGCCTGCGCTTGGCGAAGGCCCCGTCGTGAAAGATCGCTTTCCCCGTTACTTAGTACTGCTCGACGCCCATGTAGCGGCGGAACTCGGGGCTGTGGTCGAAGACCTTACCGCGGGCGGCACGCAGCTCGCAGCTCATCGCGTAGAAGAAGATCGGCTCCAGGAACGAACGCACGCTGGCGGGCACGTTGCCCACGCCATACTCGAGCGCGTCGAGCACCATGATCGTATCGGTGTGTGTGTTGAGGAACGCAAGCGCACGCTCCTCCATGGGGCGGCACTCGCCGGCACCAAGCTGTACAAAGTAGAACACGCCGGGCTCGGTGGCCTCGAAGGGGCCGTGGAAGTACTCGCCGGAGTGGATGTAGCAGCAGTGCTGCCACTGCATCTCCATGAGCGAGCAAATGGCCATGGCGTAGGTCTGGCTAAAGTTGGGGCCGGAGCCCAGGATGTAGAAGAACTTGTGCTGCTGGCAGAGCTCGGCAAAACGGTCGCCCAGCTCGGCGTTGACCTTCTCACGGGCGGCGGGCAGCAGTGCATCCATCTGCTTGAGGCCTTCGTACATGTCGGCGAGCGCCTCGTAGCCCTCCTGCTGGTCGAGCAGCTCGGCGGCGATCAGAGCGCCGATGCCCTGCGGCACCTCGGCCTGCGGCACGCCCTCGCCCCAGGGGTAGACCCAGGTGGTCCACTTGCCGTTGTCGATCTTGGAACCCTCGCAGTCGGTCATGGCGACGACCTCGGCACCGGCAGCCAGCGCCATCTCGCAACCGTCGACGACCTCCTGCGTGTTGCCGCTGTGGCTGCAGGCGATGACGAGCGACTTCTCGCCCAAGCTCTTGGGGGCCATCAGACAGAACTCGCGCGCCGTGTAGACCGTCGAGGTAAACGTGGTGGCCTCACGCTTGAGCAGCTCATTGGCCGGCATCAGGTCGATCATCGAACCGCCGCAGGCGATCCAAAAGACGTTCTCGATCTTACCCTTGCGCTCGATAATTTCCTGAACCAGATCATGTGCGTTCATGCTGATGTTCCTCCTTGCGTGGCGGCTTTTGAACAACGGCAGCTCGTACCTGCGGTCGTTCTATGTTGTCCTATATATACCACGCAGGTTGGCGCAGGTGAAGTCATCGCGACAAATTTGTTCTATGTTGTTCTATCTATGGACGTTAGATGTCGAACACGTAGCGCGAGCCCACGATCTTTTGGCGGCCGAGCAGCAAAGGCCGTCCGTCGGCGTCGGTAAAGTACGCCTCCATATAAAAGAGCGGCTCACCGACCGGGACCTCGAGCAGCGGGGCCGCCTGGACATCGGCCAGCGCGATCTCCACGGTACAGGGATCGGACTTGAGCGGCGCGCGACCCGAATGCTCGGCAACGAGCGCAAAGATTGAGTTGTCGGCGAAGTCCTCGTCGGTCAGCGTCTGCAGGTAGGGATGGTCGGCGAGCACAAAGGCGTTGTTCTCGAGCATGACGGGCACGCCGTCGGCCGTGCGCACACGCTCGACCACGATGAGCTCGCAGCCGGGCTCAACGCCAAAAAACGCCGCGTCCTCGTGCGTCGCCGCGACCACCATACGCGACACCAGACGCGCGCCCGGCACCATGTCGTTGGCGACGCAACCCTCGGTAAAGCTCTGGACGTCGCCCTTCTGGCGAATCTTGCGTTTGAGCTTGGGAGCACACACAAAGGTGCCCCTCCCCTGCTGGCGGTTGAGATACCCCGCGCGTGACAGCTCCTCGATGGCACGGCGCACGGTGATGCGCCCCACGCCGTAGGACTTCGCGAGCTCCATCTCGGAAGGGATGCGCGAGCTGGCCGGGTACACGCCGCGCGCAATCTCGCCCTTCAGGTCGTCCATGACCTGCTGGTACAGCGGCACGGCGGACACGTCGGCGCGCTCGGAACGCTCGGTCTTGCTCTCGGTTGCCATCGTCTATGCTCCATCCCGTGCGTGCTCGGATTCAAACTCTTCAATCGCTGCCATAAACTGCTCGCCAAAGGCGTCGGCCTTTTTCTCGCCGATGCCGTTGACCTGAATCAGCTCGTCACGCGTCTGCGGGCGCAGGCGGCACAGGCCGCGCAGAGCCTTGTCGGAAAAGACCATGTACGGCGCCATCTCGAGCTCGGTCGAGATTTCCTTGCGGAGTGCCCGCAGACGCTCGAACAGCTCAGCATCGTCGCCCACGCGCGGGCGCTGGTCCAACTCGGCCTCCTCGCGCAGCAGGTCCACCGCACGGAGGGCGCGTGCCGAAGCCTTGCGCTTGGACGCGCGGCGCTTGACGGTAAAGGCAAACGCCTCGTCCTCGACCTCACCGGCGCGCGGACCCAAGCCCACCACCGGGTACTGGCCCTGCGAGGTAGCCAGGTAGCCGCGACCGCACAGCTGCCCGATGATGTCCTTGATGCGCCCGACCGATTCGCTCGACAGCTCGCCATAGCCGCGGTCCTCATCCAGATGCATCTGGCGGATGCGCTCGGTGTTGCCGCCGTGGAGCACGTCGGCGATGAGCGACTTGCCAAAGCGCAT
>CAKUEZ010000018.1 GCA_934646965.1 uncultured Collinsella sp.
TCGATCGCGAGTTCCGCACGAGCCGGAGAGCACTTAATGTGCTCTCCGTGCGAGTCAGGACTGTCCGAGCAGGCGACTTCATATGCCGCCGTGCGGCCGGGGCGAACAGCCCCAAAGTTTTTCAAAAAAGTTGTTGACGCGCGCGTAACGACTCGTCTAATATATCCCTTGCGCGATGGACCTGTAGCTCAGTTGGTTAGAGCGTCCGGCTGATAACCGGGAGGTCACAAGTTCGAATCTTGTCAGGTCCACCACTTTCTTTCGCAATAAACACCCCAGCGAGAGCCGAGTCGCCGCTGGGGTGTTTATTACTTTCTCCGTGGGGGTTTAGCTCAGCTGGGAGAGCGCGGGCTTTGCAAGCCTGAGGTCAGGGGTTCGATCCCCCTAACCTCCACCATGATGGACCTGTAGCTCAGTTGGTTAGAGCGTCCGGCTGATAACCGGGAGGTCACAAGTTCGAATCTTGTCAGGTCCACCATCAAAACTGTGAAGAGCCTCGAGGCATTTGCCTCGAGGCTTTTTTCTTTTCCCAGAGAGTAGCTAAAAGAGCCCCGTCCCAAATTAACTGGTTTGATTTTGTGTGCTGTGCGAAAGATTGGGTAGTATAGCTATTCAATGCGGCGACCCTGCCGCGTGTTAACCGCTACGTACCGGAGGTGTTCCATGGTTCGTGTCGACATAGAGACCATCGTCATGGCCGCCGGTCCCGTGCCATCGCTTATCGTGCTTCGCGAGCGCTGCAGCAAGTCGGACTCGTCCGCTCCGCTGCGTTCGCTTTCCATCCAGACCGGCTCGTTTGAGGCCGCGGCCATCAGTCGCGGTATCGACAGCGGCCGCGCCGAGCGCCCAATCACTCACGACCTGCTGCTCGATACTGTGGACGCCCTGGGCGCCAAGCTCGAGCGCATCGAGATCGTTCGTGCCGAGCCGCCGGTGTTTTACGCGACGATCATCGTGCTAGCCGATGGTGACGAGCGCAAGATTGACGCCCGCCCCAGTGACGCTATCGCCCTTGCCGTGCGCAGCAACGCCCCCATGTTTGTGGAGGACGACATTATGAATCGCCTGGGCACCGTCTCTGCCCATGCCGAGGAAGTCGACGACGAGCAGGAGTTCGAGAAGTTCGACGAGTTCGTCCATACGCTCTCCCCCGATGATTTCTAAATGCGGGGCGGCCAGGTTGCGGGGCGTTCACTGATGGCCGGCGGCATGTCGGCCGCGGCGGCGGCCATCGCGCGTGAGGCGCAGATGCGCTCGGAGGCATCCGAGGCGGCTCGCATCGCCTATGTGACGCAGGCCCGCACGCTTCGCGAGCGCCGCGGCTCGTTTATCAAGATGGTTGTCATCTCCGCCCTTGTCGCGGCAATCTGCTCGCGCCTTCGTGGTACAGTTGGTGCGCTTGGGTTTTCGATCTCTACGGGCCTGGTAATCTGGGGCGTGGTCGATGCGGTAATGCTGACCAGCCAGATCAAGGTGCTCGACAAGCGCGCGGCAGATATGATGCGCGCCCGCGACGCCGCCGCCAAGATCGCCGCCGAGGCACAAGAACTGTAACGACGCCGGACTCGATGGGAAGGTCTAAAGATGGCACAGGATATGCAGGACGCCGGTAACGTCTCCGCCGAGCTCGACGCCATGGTGTGCGATCTGATTGGCGCCTTCTTGGACGACCTGGCATCGGGCGAGAACCCGGGTGTGGTCGTGGCAATTGAGGACGCTGCCTCCAACCGTTACCTGGCGGCGCTTGACGAGGACGGCGAGGAAGCGTGCCTCGAGGCGGCCACCAACTTTATCTCCGAGCACAAGATGGGGCTCAAGGATGAAGGGCTGGGCCGTATCGCCCGTTATGCCATCGGCTATACCGGATGCGTCGAAATTGACGGCGGCTACCACGATGCTCTGCTCGTGAGCTTCTTCGAAACCACGCTCGAGAGCGGTTTTTCGGCATATGTGCTGTACGAGGGCATGGGCGCCGGCGATGGTTTTATGTGGAGCGACCCTGAACCTGCAGGTGAGGAAACCCCTCTTATCTAAAATCGCTAAAATAAACGAGTTTTCGGTAAAAGGCTCAATATTCCCGCTGAGCGTTGTATCGCTGGGCGGGCCGCATACGCGTGCCGTTTGTATATGGATAGAAGATAGGGGAACTACATGCGCGTAGACAATCTGAGGAACATCGCCATCATCGCCCACGTCGACCACGGCAAGACGACGATGGTCGATAAGCTCCTGCGTGCCACGGACGCCTTCCGTGCCAACCAGCAGGTCGAGGACCGCGTCCTGGACTCTAACGACCAGGAGCGCGAGCGCGGCATCACGATTCTCGCCAAGAACATCTCTATCGAGTACAAGGACGTTAAGATCAACGTCATCGACACCCCGGGCCACGCCGACTTTGGCGGCGAGGTCGAGCGCGTGCTGCGCATGGCCGACGGCGCCCTGCTGCTGGTCGATGCCTTTGAGGGCCCCATGCCCCAGACCCGCTTCGTGCTGCGTCACGCTATCGACACCGGCCTCAAGATCATGATCGTCATCAACAAGATCGACCGCCCGGGTGCCAACCCCGAGAAGGCTTACAACGACTGCCTCGACCTTATGGCCGACCTGGGCGCCACCGACGACCAGCTCGAGTTCGCCATGGAGCACGTGGTCTACGCCAGCGCCATGAACGGCTTTGCCCGCCTCGATCCCGAGGATGGCAACATGGACATGTATCCGCTGCTCGACATGATCATCGACGACATGCCTGCGCCCGAGGTTGACGAGAACGCCCCGCTGGCCATGCAGTGCGTGACCATCGACCACTCCAATTTTGTCGGCCGCATCGGCATCGGCCGCGTGTACTCCGGCACCATCCACCAGGGCGACCAGATCCTGGTTGTAAAGAACGACGGCTCCAGCGCCACCGCTACCGTCAAGCAGCTCTTTACCTTCGACTACCTGGGCCGCACCGAGTGCCAGGAAGTCGGCGCCGGCGACATCGCCGCCGTCGTGGGTATCGACCGCACCGACATCGGCGATGTCTACACCGATGTCGAGAACCCCGTCGAGCTCGAGCCCATCGAGATCGACCCGCCGACCCTGTCCATCGTCTTTGAGGCTTCGACCTCCCCGCTCGTCGGCCGCGACGGCGACATCGTGGGCGCCCGTCAGCTCAAGGAGCGCCTGTTCAACGAGGCCGAGAACAACGTGACCATGAAGATCGAGGAGCTCGAGGACAAGAGCGGCGTCGAGGTCTCTGGCCGCGGCATTCTGCATCTCTCCGTCCTGATGGAGTCCATGCGCCGCGAGGGCTTTGAGTTCCAGGTCGGCCGTCCCCGCGTTCTGTTTAAGAAGGACGAGAACGGCAACAAGATGGAGCCGGTCGAGCAGGCCGTCGTCGAGTGCCCGGACGAGTACTCGGGCAAGGTCGTCGAGGTCTTCGGTACCTCGGGCGGCATCATGACGAGCATGGATACCTCGGGCATCGTGACGCACCTTGAGTTCAAGATCCCGACGCGCGGCATCATGGGCCTTAAGAACCGCATCATGAACGTCACCCACGGCGAGGGCGTGTTCTACCACACCTTCCTGGAGTACGGTCCCTACGCCGGCGAGATCGGCAACCGTCAGAACGGCGCCATGATCTCCATGACCACCGAGAAGGCCGTTGCCTACGCTCTGGGTACGCTGCAGGAGCGCGGCCAGCTGTTTGTTGAGCCGGGCACCGAGTGCTACGAGGGCATGATCGTGGGCGAGCGCAGCAAGGCCGGCGACATGGTCGTCAACATCGCCCGTACCAAGAACCTGGGCAACCAGCGTTCCTCGACCTCCGATATCTCCGTGCAGCTGGTGCCGCCCCGCACCTTCTCGCTGGAGGAGGCGCTGGAGTACATCGCCGACGACGAGCTGGTGGAGATTACCCCCAAGAACATTCGCCTGCGCAAGCGTCTGCTCAACGCCACCGACCGCAAGAAGGCTGCCGTCCGCGCCGGCCAGGTCAACAAATAAGCGCTGAGGTTTATAACCGCCAATAAGAAAGGGCGTCGACCGCAATGGTCGGCGCCCCTTTTTGGTGCAGGGGGGACGGGTTAGTTTGCACCACGGAGGAGACGACGCTCCCGTCTGAGCCATTCCGGGTAAAGTTAGGTTGTTTAAACATATACAGGAATCATCGAAATATGACCGCTTTGATACAAAACTGTTAACAGGTAAATATCAACTGGTATTAAATTAAAAGACCTCTTGACCTGCGGTTTACATGATTGGTATCTATGTTGTATTTTATGCACGTGGCATAGACGGACCGTCTTAGAAGTTGCTCCCCAATGGGTTCTTGCAATGCGCTAGATAGGTTCTTGTTGATGTTGGGGTTTGTGTTCGATTCGACGATTCGCCGTATTCCACACTGTGTTGTAGGAATTAGGGGACAACTATGAACGCACACCGCTCACGGTCGCTGGGTATGGCGGCCCTGATCTTCATTTTAATTAGCCTCACCGCCGCAGTTTTTCACGGCGCAGCCCCCGTGCGCGCCGAGGACGTGACGACGCCGACGCCGATTGAGATTGATGAGACCACGGCGGACGTTACGGTTAATCTGTACAAAGATGTCAATCGGACAGAGCCTTTGGACAATGGCGCCGTGACTTCAGTTTCTACCCTTTATGGAACCTTCTCGGCGAGTTTTCTGACTGACGAGGCGCCTACGTCTGAGAAATATGTCGCCGTCTATAAGTTCCCTAACACCATCGATGTCGATAACAATGATGGTGGCGAATTTAGGGATGGGCCTGGTGCTGACGCTGCAATAGCAGGTACATGGAAGATTGAAGACAATAAGGTTGTCTTTATGTTTGACAAGGGCTGGCTTGAACGGAACCCTGCGAACATTCATGTCGCGGCAAACTTCTCGTTCCAGCTTAAAAACAAGGACGTTGGTTCTGGTGGCAGCGCGTCCGTCGTGTTCCCCGGTGTGGGAACGATCAATATCCCCACCAAGGACGGCAAAGTTACGGGAGAGAAGTCGGGGGTTTTCTCTCAGGGTTCCGACGGCACGGCCAAGGTCACCTGGACCGTTAAACTCACCGTCGAGTCGTATGCTACGAACGTCAAGTTCACTGATACGCTGGGTGATAACTTCGAATTTGTGAAAGACAGCTTTAAGCTTGATAACAAGACGATTGAATCGCAGCCAAAAATCGAAGATCAGACCGCGACCATCGAGAACCTGGGCAGCCTTCCCCGGGGTGTCCATACGATTACGTATGAAACCAAGCTGAAGAGTGGCATCTCCGCGAGTAACAGAGAGTTCATCGGCGACCAGGATGCCTCGAAAAACACGGCAGCCTGGGAGTGGGGCGTCGGTGATCGTCCTGGCGACAAGATTGAGGGCGTTGCACCCAGTAGCTTCCGCTATGACATGATTCAGAAGACGAGCAAGGGCACTCCGTCCGACATCACATGGACAGTTAAACTCAACCAAGGCGAGCTCAAGGCTGACATGAGTGGCTACAAGTTCACCGACAAGCTGGACAATAAACAAACGTATACGGGGAGCTATACGGTTTACAGAGGTACCTCGGAATCGGATGGAACCAGGATCGACGGTGGCGTCCTCGATTCATCGAAAGACACCTTTTCCTACACGTTCCGGAATGACCTTGAGGATAGGTACGCCACCTACTGCATCGTTTATCACACGCAGATGACAGACGTGAATTCATACGACACCGTGCACAACAATGCGACCATCGAGCGCGATGGGTTTGTCTCAGGTTCTGACGACGGTGAGTTTACGCCGCAATTGACGGTCTCGCCAATCACTAAAAGACTCGTGAGCGACGAGGACGCTGCGACTACGGGAAGGGCGACGTGGGAGACGCGCGTCGCGCTGAAGGCTATCGTCAATGCGGTCAATCCGAGCACCGTGACGGTGAAGGACACATTCCAGTCGGCGTGGTCGCAAAATCTCGGCGTCGACGTAGATTCTATTTCCATTAAAATTGGTGAAACCGTGCTAGTGCGGGGGCAGAATGCCGACTGGAACCTAACAGCAAACTGGCCGGTTGGTGGAACAAAGAGGAACTTCAACCTTGATATATATGTTAATGACAAGGTGAAGGCCGCCCTCGAGAACGAGGACTACGCTTTCATCACCTACACCACCACATCTGAAGCGCTGTCGGGCTGGTATTCGAACTTTGCATCGGTTAACGTCAACGGCACTCAACACTACACGTCCCTTGCCCAATACGTTCTAAATCAAGAAGCGACCCCTTCTGTTGATAAGCCCTCGGCGGAGGCGTCGTATGTTTGGAACGAGAAATTCGACTGGAAAGATGTCGACGGCACTGACGAGAAGGGCGCCTGGATTGTCGACTGGACGGTGTATGCAAACCGCCAGGGGAACAAAGCCGGAGAATACTACGGAGCCGGAAAGCTCTACGGCAAACCACTGAATATCGTCGACACCCTTCCGGACGGAATGAGCTATGTTGCGAATTCCGCCAAGTACACGCTCGTGCAGAATCCCTACGATTTGCATGCGGGGTTTGGGCGCGGAAGCGAGGCAACGACGGTCACTGATGGTATGACGCTTGCCGCAGAATACGTGAAAAACGGCGGTAACACGGTCGCTTTCTCCATCCCCACAACGGCACTCGGCAACTATGCCGGTTACGCCAAACTCACGTATCAGACAGCGGTCAAGCGAAGCGAGCTCGATACTTCCAAGAATGAGGTGAAGTTCACCAACTCTGCCAGCGCCGAATCGGGAGACAAGAAGTTCGAATCCGGAAGTGGCGCCGTCACCATCAAGAATAATGTCATCACGAAGACCGGCAATCAGGTAGAAAACAACAACCGCATCAAATACACCATTCTGGTTAACGAGTCCGCCGTTGCCCTTAAGAGCGGCACTGACTTCCTTGAGCTCGTCGATACTATGGATGCCAAATGTACCCTGGTGCCATCGACGCTTAAGGTCTATGAGAGGGTGAATGGTGCCTGGTCACTGCTGGCTGATACGGACTATTCATCGAAGATGGAGCAGGTCAAGGATGAATCTGCCTCGCGTACGAAGCTGACGCTTAACGTGCCCGATAAGAAGTACCTCAAGGTCGAGTATGAGGTCATTCCGAGCGGTAATCCCGGTGAAAAGGCGCCTCTTTCCAATACCGCTGAGCTTACGGGGTGACGGAAGGCACGGCGACCGATGAGCACGTATGGACTATCCAGAGCGCTTCTGCCAGTGCGGGCGGCAACGGCTACGGCATCACGATGACCAAGTATGATGCCCAGCAGGTCGGCGCGCCGCTCGAGGGGGCGAAGTTTACGCTCTATAGCGTGAACATGGATCAGGTCGCAACGAAAGGTATCGAGGGGGCAAGGGCCGGGTTTGAAACCGTCGACACCGACGCTAACGGCAAGATTTCGTTTGGCACAAAAAACAAGGCTATGACCGATTGCGTGCTCTACCAGCTCGTGGAGACGAAAGCACCCGATGGCTACGTTGTAGCGGACCCCATTTGGATCATGCTCAAGGGCAATGCGAGTACGGAGGATTATCAGATCAAGCTTGAAAAGGCGAAGGGCATTGTCAAAGATGCCGAAATCATCGGCGATGACAAAAAGGACGAGATTTGGGTCTATGACAATCGTTTAAAGGGATCCGCAACAATCCGTGCTCAGAAGGTGCTTGAAGGGGGCACATTCAAGAAGGGGCAGTTCTCATTTGCGCTTAAGGATGGCGACGGCAGGGTGTTCCAGACGGTGACTAATGATGCTGACGGAAGCGTCTCCTTTGACGTCGAGTACAACAAGGCCGGCGAGTACCACTACACCATTTCCGAGGTCGAGCCCGAGGGCGCTGTTGGCCATGTTAAAGATCACATCACCTACGACACGACCGTGTACAACGTCACGGTTAAGGTAACTAATGACACGGATCAGCTCAACGCCGTAGTTACCTATGACGATGGCTCTCAGGATCCGCCGATCTTTACCAACGAGTACTCGACCACGCTTCCCGAGGCGGGTGGGGCTGGCTTGACTATGACGTATCTGGCCGGCGCTTCGCTGCTGTGCTTTGCTGCGACATGGATGCACGCTCGCCGTCATCGCGGCATGGATCGAGGTGGTCGCCGTGAGTAAGCTTAGCCGCCGCTTGTTGGCTGCCGCAACGATAATCATGGTCGCTATTCTGTCTTTCGCGATTGCTCCTGGAACGGCACGTGCTGCCGACACTGGAGCCATTACGGTGGACGGTACAGTTGCGACTCGGTATGACGCGTATCAGCTCTTTTCGGCGACCGTTATTGACGGCGCCGATGCCGACCAAAAGGTCGCAGCTGACGTAACGTGGGCGAATGACGCCGTTCGCCAGGTCGTTCTCCCCGTGCTTCATGATGCGGGGCTTGATGACTCGGCATCGACGGCGCAAGAGGCTGCCGAATGGATGAACGTCGACGGACACATGACGACCGCGCTAGCGGCAAAGCTTGCCCGTGCGATTTGCAATGCCGGTGCGCCTTCCGTGGCCCTTAACGCGGGCACGGCGGCCGGGCTGCCCTGTGGCTACTGGCTCATAGTCGCCGACGACGACGCCATCGCCCAGGGCGAGGCCGGCACCGCGCCGATCATGGCCCTGGTCGGCGGAAACGCCGCCACCGTCAAGCCCAAGGCCGCGACGCCCAAGGTGGCCAAGCACGTGCTGGAGGACAGTACCGCCGCCTGGGGCAAGGCCGCCGACGCTACGGTCGCCGACGACCTGTACTGGCGCCTCTCGGCCACGGTCCCGGCGGGGCTTTCCACCTACGACACCTACACGGTGCGGTTCGTCGACACCATGAGCGCGGGGCTCGACCCCTCCAAGGTGGCCGCGAGCATGCGCGTGTACGTGGCGGCGGGGGCCGAGGGAGGCTTCGACGCCGTCTCAACCGGCAAGGATGGGCGCGCCGGCACCGAGCCCGCCAAGGGCTGGACCGACATCACGGCCCAGTGCGGGGTCTCGGTCGAGGGGAACTCCTTCACCATGCGCACCGGAGACCTGATCGCCGCGCTCGGCGGGGCCGACGCCTTCGCCGCGGGCGCCCGCGTGGTCGCCGTGTACAACGCGCCGTTGGGGTCAAACTGCAATCGAGGCGCTACCAAGGGCAACCCCAACGAGGTCTACCTGCGCTACCCGCGCTCTCCCTTCGCCGACCAGTCCGGCGACGCCGGATTCACCCACACGCCGAGCGATGACGCGACGGCCTACACCTGGGGGCTCAGCCTTATCAAACGCTCAAGCTCGGATGACAATCCTCTCGCTGGTGCCAAGCTGCGCATTGTTGATGACCACGGTTGCGCGCTGTCGGCCGACGGCACGTGGTCGACGGATGCCGGCGCGTGCATTGTGACCGACAAGGACGGTCGCGTGGAGCTGAACGGCGTGGACACGGGCGCCTATACCGTCGAAGAGGTTGCGGCACCCAAGGGCTACACCGCCTTTGAGGGCAAGCGTACGGTGACGGTTGCGGCCGAGGGCCTGGACGTTAGACAGGTGGCGGCCGCGAAGCCCAAGGTGACCGTATCGGCCGAAAACCCCCTACGGGTTGATGCCGCCGATGCCGGGACGGGTTCAATTGAACTGTCGGTGCTCAACACCCCAAGTAAAGAAGCGAGTCGAGGCTTTATGCCCTCGACGGGAGATAGAACGTTGGTGTTGGTGGCGGTTTTGGCTGCCATCGGAGTGGCGGCTATTGTTGTCGCGCTCGTCATCAGGCGGGGAGGAGGTCGCCGTGATAAATAATTGTCCCCCCCCCCTGCTCAGCGGCGTACTGCCTCCGTAGCGAGTGACGCGCAGGTCTATCGACCTGATGATCATTGGTTTTGACGAAGTTACTAGAGAACCCTCCAAGAAAGAGGACTAAACATGAAGACAACCAAGAGCATCGCCCGCCTGGCAGTAACCGCCGGGCTAACCGCAGTTCTGAGCTTTGGTGGCGTGATAGCCCCTGTGACCGTGGCGTTTGCTGAAGGTACGACGGCTGCTGCGGACGGCTCGGTGAATATCGCGAACGTTCAGAACAACCATACCGAATTCGATGGTTATCAGATTTTTAAGGCCGATGTTGCTACGGTTGAAGGCAAGACGGTCGTGAGCAACATCACATGGGCGAACGGTGACGTAAAGAATGCTGTCGAGGATGTTATCAAAAAAGTAGAACCGTCTTATGCGGGGGCGACTGCACAAGACGCTGCAGACTGGATCGCGAATAAGGTAACGGGAACCAATGATACATATCGCGTTGGCCCTGATGACATTGCTTACAAAATTGCCGCTGCTGTGGACGATCTTACTGACAAAAAGACAACGACTAGTGGCGTTGCCTCCGGCCTTGAGCATGGTTACTGGCTCTTTGTGACCAAAGCTGACACCATCGGGGAGGGGGAGGCCGGCACGTCCCCGATCTTCACTGTCGTGGGAGACACGCCCGTTAACGTCACCGAGAAAACTGGTATCCCCACCGTTGAGAAGAAGATTGTGAGTGATAAGAACGGTAAGGAGTGCGACGCCGCCGACTCCCAGATCGGCCAGGACGTGACGTATAACCTCTACGGCACCATCGCCGAGAACTACGACAAGTACGAGACGTATTTCTACGAGTTCTCCGACCAAATCTCCAAGGGCCTGACGCTGCAATCGGGCGCTGAGGTCTATCTGTATAAGAACAAGGCTGACGCGAAGGGCGATCTCGCCCGCGCGAAGGGTACAAATATTACTGATAAATTCACGGAGTCGACCGCCACGGCCGCCGCCGATGGCAGTAAAACAACGACGTGGACCTGCGATAATCTGAAGCAGGTCACGGACGTCAATAAGAACTCCTGCATCGTCGTCTCCTATAAGGCGCAGATTAACAAGAACGCTATTGTTGCTGGCATTGAGAGTAACGACAACGCCGTGATACTTAAGTACTCCAACAATCCCATGGACAAGGAGGGTAAGGGCCAGACTCCGTCTGATAAAGTCAAGGACTACACCTACGGCCTCAAGATCAACAAGGTCGACCTGGGTACCGAGAAGGCATTGAAAGATGCTAAGTTCACCATCACAACTAACGGTGACGAGAACAGCGCAAACGTTAAATATGTCAAGGATGATGGTACTTTGAGTGACACCGAGGTCGTTCTATCGACGGACGCCGATGGTGTCATTACGCTTACTCGTCTCGATGCCGGCGCCTATACGGTCACGGAGGTTACTCCCCCCTCCGGTTACACCGCGGTCAACCCCTTTACCTTCGAGATCAAGCCGACCATGACCGACGATGGCCCGGCCGCTGGCCTCACCAAAGTCACTGGCGAGCTTACTACCAGCCAGACAACCAAAGTCATTGCTGGTCTCAACGATACAAGTGACGGAAAAGTTGGAGATAATAAGCTCGATTTCAAAGAAGGCACCCTCACCAACACCGACGGCACCTTCAACATCACCGTTGGCAACACCAAGCAAATCAACCTCCCCCTCACCGGTCTCAACGGCGTGACGTTCACTTGGATCGCTGGTGGCGCGGTGCTGTGCATTGGTGTGGCGCATCTTATTCGCAGCCGTAAGCGCGACGAGGGCTCTGAGGAGTAATCGTTCGCCTCGAATATCAACACGAGACATGAAAAAGCGGGGCACCCGGTCGAATGAGATCGGGTGCCCTGCTTCGTTTGTTGGTGCAAAGTAACCTGACCCCTTTGCACCACCACAAAGGTGCCTGTCCCCATTGTGGTGGTTTGGCCAGCTTAAGCGGTGGGGAGTCCTGACATGTTGGAGGTCTGCTGCGGCTTGAGGTGAGCGTTGTGCCAGATGATCTGAATGATGTAACCGAGCATAAAGACGAAGGCCACGCCGCTGATGAAGTTGCCTACGAGGGGGATTGCCGTAAGCGCGCCTGCGATCACGCCGCCGGCGGCTGCCATGGCGTAGCGATTCTGGTTGTGCCCGACCATGCGTGCGATGGCGCAGCCCGCGAAGGCTGCCGAGACCAGTGCGATGCCAATCACGGCGCACATGAGGGCACCGGCGAGCGACAGCCCGGCGATCGAGATAATCAGCAGTAGGACGGCGGGGACGATAGCGACCGTGCCCAGAAGACCGCTCACCCACAGCGGCGTGGGGCGCTGGTGGAGCATTCCGGCGGCGCTGGCGGTCGCGCGCGGAAAGACGAACTCGAGCAGCAAAGCGACGAAGCAGGTCGAAAGCGCCGCGGCGACGATGCCGCCGATGACATCGTTAACGGTGGAAGTATCCTCGTTCTCGGTGCGGTCGATTTTAAGCGCACCGACCTCGGCTCCCGCGGCGCGCTCGGGGTCCTCGGAAACGTGGGCATTCACGGTGCCGGTGATGCGGGCGTTCTTGCCCAAGATGAGCTTGTCGGCCCAAACCTCAACATCGCCATCGACGGTGCCATCGATGGTCACCGTATCGCCTGCGAGTGCTGCCGATTTAACGGAACCGCGCAGGGCAACCGTTTCGCCCATCGCGTAGAAACAGTTGGCAGAGCTATCGGTGTTGAGCACGACGTGCTGGCCAGCGACGGTCACGCTGCCGTCAACCGTGGTCTGGGCGATATCGATCGTACGCGCCGCTAGACGGACGGCACCGCCAACGGTGCAGTCGCGGATGGAGAGGCTCTCGCCTGCCGCAATGATGTCACGGTCGATGGAGGCGTCGTCCAAGTTGAGGGCTTGACCGGCCCAATACAGGTCGCCCTCGACCCCGGACGGATTGGAGTCGTTTTCGGTCGCAAGCACGTTGCCCGCGGTGTCCGTGCCGGCAAGAGCCGTAGCGGGAAGCGCGGTGAGCGCAAGCGCGATGAGCACGAATGCCATAAGCAGACAGCGACGCATCTTGTGTGACGGCGCCGCCGCGGTTTGATTGAAAGCCATGGTTGATCCTTTTGTTAGGTGTTCGGCATATACCTAACAGGGTACCCAACGCGCGGGCGCTCTAAAAGAACCTCTCGGTTGCATTTCGAAGGACGAGCCCGCGTAATCTACTTTTTGCGGTGCAAAAAGCGTGCGATGTCTTCCTCGGTGGGGCTTTTGATGTCAAAGCGCAGCGACAGCCAACGCAGTCCCATGGTCACCGCGACGCACACGATGAGCGCGGTAACGTTGGTGACGAGACCGCTCATGACAAGGGACACGTAGCTTGCCGATCCGGCGATGGCCGCGATGGCGTAAAAGTTGGTGCGCTGGAAAATGCCCGGCACCACGCCCATAAAGCCGTCGCGCAGCATACCGCCACCCACCGCGGTAAAGAAGCCCATCATGATGCAAACCGCCGGTGCAAATCCGTAGACCAAGGCCTTGTCCGCGCCGGTGGCAGCATAGATGCCGACCGAGATGATATCGAGCAACGGGATGAGTTTTTCGGGCTTATCGACGATTGCCGGGAAAATATAGATGATGGCCGCCGTGGCAATGGAAAGCGGGAGCGCCATCGGCTGGTTGAGGATGTAGACGTTGCCGACTTGGAGTGTCATGTCGCGCAAAAGACCGCCGCCCAGGCCGCAGACCACGGCGAGTGCGACTGCGCCCACCAGGTCGAGTTTGTGCTCGCGTGCGACCAGCACGCCCGAGATCGATGCCGCGACGACGGCGAACATCTCGAGCCAAAACGGGATAGCGACCATGGCATCCGAGGCGTGTGCGGTAACGATCATAGCGGCGGCGACGGGCAAGGTGGGGTCCTTTGGGTTGTTGGTTTAGGCAATGCCCGTACATAGTACATGGTTGTCGGGCATGGCGACCCTATTGCTCGGTAAACGGTCGGGACTGGGTGGGGGCGTAGGCACCAAACATGTACATCAGCCTCCAAAGATGTCGAAAAATGTCGTTTTTGGAGGGTGATGTACGTGTTTTGGCGTGTCGATCGGTGGGCGGTGCTACTCGGTAGGTGCTTCTGCGTCCTGTGCACCCCTCCAGTTGCGGATGAGTGCTTTACGTAGCTCGTTTTGCTTTCGCTGATACTCGGCATCGGTGCAGCACGGCATGCCAAGTGCTTCTCGAACGTTGTTCATGGCACGGTGGAACGCGAGCTGGCTCGCGAACTGAGCCGAAGTGAGTGTGATGATGCGATACCCCATTTGGGCGAGTATAGCCTCTCGCTCCGCATCTGCTCCCTTGCGTTCGGCTTCGTCGTGAAAACCGCCTTTGTATTCGATACCGAGTTCTTTGCGCTGGTGGGTGATAAGGGCATCGATTTTGAGTGTCCGAGCTTTGGTGCAATGCCAAAGGCGCTTAGGTATCACGAGCGGTTTGTTGAGTTCGATACCTCGGATGCCAAGACCGCCCTCGCTTGTTGGGAGCGAGAGTGCTATTGCCGAAGCAGTCTCCATAGGCGAGGCTGAGTGGTCGCAGATGTGCCTGAGTGCGAGCCGTGCGCGCGTGGCACCGGGTTTGCCGGGGTGCCGATCGAGCAGTTCGGTTATTTCATCCTTGGAGGTGGTGGCTGGTTGCTCGGTATAAGGGTCGGCGGGTTTGAGCGCCATGCGATAATCGCCGCAAACTTCGTAGCCGTATTCGAGGTGTTCGATTCTATCCATCCACTCGGCGGCAAGCACAAACGTGAAGGCTTCGTCGGTGATAAAGATCCCGGACGTTAGCTCGTCGATGTGATCGTAGGGGAGATTTTGGCCAAGAACATGGCAGGTGACTCCGCTGGTTCGAATGCGCTCGAAGGCGAACACGACAGAAATATCGATGGTCGCGAGCATACTGGAAGGAATACCGCAGTCGGTGAGGGCCTGTCGAATACGCGCGATACGTTGTTGGGTGGAGAGGCCCTGCACACCTATCTTGTAGTCGCGCTTTGCGACGGATTGAACCAAATCTTGCGGCGCGTGATGGACGAGCCATGCGGTTTTATGCGAAATGAGAACAGGAGTATCCATCTATGGCCTCTCGCTTTGAGCCGATACTCAACTCTTATGTCCGCTGAGGTGGGAAAATATACTGGATGTGAGTAAATCGGCCGATATGTGCCGCACGCGATATGCAAACGTGTACATCAGCCTCCAAAAACGACATTTTTTGACATCTTTGGAGGGTGATGTACACGTTTTGGATTTGGGGCTGAGATCGAAAGCGATGGGGGCGTGGCTGAATAGGAGGGATGTCCAAATTTTGAGCGGAGCTCAAAATTTATCCGGTCGGCTTACGCCGACCGCGCTTCGCTAAAAACGCGCCACTGGCGCGTTTTCTTTACGCTCTGCGCCCTGACGGGTTCGAATCCCTCCTCCTCCGCCATATTTGCTTGTTAGGGACTCAAAACAAAAAAGCTCCCATTGCCGGGAGCTTTCTCAACCAAAATGGCGGAGGAGGAGGGATTCGAACCCTCGTGACCTTATACAGGCCAAACGGTTTTCGAGACCGCCGCATTCAACCACTCTGCCACCCCTCCGCGTGGGGTAAAAACAAAGCAGGCTCGAAGGCCTGCTTTGGAATTAACTGGCGGAGAGTCAGGGATTTGAACCCTGGAGACGCTTTTGACGCCTACACGATTTCCAATCGTGCTCCTTCGGCCACTCGGACAACTCTCCGTTAAATGCGAAAGTCAGTATACACGAGGAATCGCAAAGTGCAAACAGAAAAGTTGGCATTTTTTAAAACGCTTGGCTTCGCTTGGCGCTGCAGTGGAGTTTGGGGTGCCAAGAAACGGCTTCCGACCAGCATGGTTGATCAACTCAATTGTTCAAAAGAGGTATTCATAATCGACTTGGCAGCGAATTTAAAAATCTTTGAGCGATGTTGTGGACCACTGGTATGCATTTCGCGACCACAACCTTGCACTCTCTGACCTGCGGCTTAACCCAGTTTGTCCCCGCGTCACCGTATCCTACCCACAGATCCGTCAAGCTTTTGGTCAGCATTTGGTTGGAATGCGCATGAAGTGCTGTGCAAGCATGGACATATGTGGAGGTCATGAGGTTGTAGCTGCATATTCTTGCGGCCTGGGAGGTTGGAAGATATTATTACCAAGTCTTTTCCTGCTTCAGGCGCACCTTCACGACCTGAAGCCACATTTGCCCAGAGGAGGTGACAATATGAAGGCTTATGAACTGCTGTTCTTTGTTGACCCGTCGCTCGACCCCGAGACTCGTCTCGCTGTTATGAAGCGTATCGATACCACGATCGCTGAGGGCGCTGGCAAGGTCGACTCCGTTGACGAGTGGGGCAAGCGCAAGCTCGCCTACGAGATCAACGACCTCACCGATGGTGACTACACCCTCATCAACTTCCACGCAGATCCTACCCAGATCGCCGAGCTTGATCGCGTCCTGCGCATCACCGACGCTGTGGTCCGCCACATGATCGTCCGTCGCGACGACCAGGAGTAAGACTGTCGTTTTGGACTGGGCTTGTGCCCCAAGAGGAAGTAGTGAGTTATGAGCATCAATCGAGTGAACATCACCGGTAACCTCACGCGTGATCCCGAGCTGCGCGCCACCGCCGGCGGAACCCAGGTTCTGTCCTTTGGCGTCGCCGTGAACGATCGTCGCCGCAACCCGCAGACGGGCGAGTGGGAGGACTATCCCAACTTTGTCGACTGCACCATGTTCGGCACCCGCGCCGAGGCCGTGAGCCGTTTCCTGGCAAAGGGAAACAAGGTCGCGATCGAGGGCAAGCTGCGCTACAGCTCTTGGGAGCGCGACGGCCAGCGCCGGAGCAAGCTTGAGGTCATCGTCGATGAGATCGAGTTTATGAGCTCCCGTGGTGGCCAGGGTGGCTACGACCAGGGCGGTTACGCCCCCGCAGCCCCTGCAGTGCCCGCACCGCGTCCTGCCGCACCGGTGGCCACGCCGCCTGCGGTCGACGTCTACGATGAGGACATCCCGTTCTAAGGGTTGTTCACCTATTTTTGAGTGAGAGGCGGCTTCGGCTCGCCGAAGTTGCCAAATGAAAGGTATTTTGACATGGCTAATGATTATTCTGCACGTCAGCCGCGTCGTAAGTACTGCCAGTTCTGCAAGGAGAACACTGAGTTCATCGACTATAAGGACACTCAGCTTCTCCGTAAGTACATGACCGACCGTGGCAAGATCAAGCCCCGTCGTGTCACTGGCGCTTGCACGCAGCATCAGCATGACATCGCCAACGCCATCAAGCGCGCCCGCGAGATGGCTCTCCTGCCGTACACCGTCCCCGTGGTTTCCTCTCGTGGCAACCGCGACCGCGGCTAAGAAGGGAGACGCATCATGAAGGTTATTCTTCTCGATGAGATCAAGGGCAAGGGCGGCGAGGGTGACGTCGTAGAGGTCGCTCAGGGTTACGCTGAGAACTTCCTGTTCCCCAAGAAGCTCGCTGTTGCCGCCACCAAGGGCAACCTCAAGCAGCTTGACGAGCGCCGCAACAACATCGCCAAGCGCGAGGCCGTCCGTCTGGCTACCGCCAACGAGACCAAGGCTGCCTTCGAGGGCAAGACGGTCACCGTTGACGTCAAGGTCGGCGACGAGGGCATCCTCTTTGGCTCCGTTACCGCCGCTATGATCGCTGACGCCATCAAGGCTCAGCTCGGTATGGACATCGACCGCAAGCGCGTCGAGCTCGGTAAGCCCATCAAGGTTGCCGGTGCCCACACCGTCGCCATCTCGCTGTACCGCGAGATCAAGGCCGAGGTTGTCGTTCTCGTCGGCGTTACCGCCGAGGAGCTCGCTGCCGAGGCTGAGGTCGAGGAGGCCGCTGAGGTCGCCGAGGCCGAGACCGCCGAGGTCGAGACTGAGGCTGCTGCCGAGTAGCATTTGCTGCAACGCAACAATCTTGTTCTAAGAAGGGCGCTCTGGGAAACCAGGGCGCCCTTTTGCTTTTTGGCGCGATGCGAGTGCCATAGGGGGCGTTACGGCGAGGTCCATTCATGGGACCGTTCATCCGTTTCATTCGGTGATGATTGCCGGGGCACAGTCCGTTTTTGGACTGCGGCTGATACTATGGATGCCCGCAAGCGATATGAATGAGGATGCTCATGGCATATGACGAAAGGGAGGCGGGGCTGACGGTCGAGGACCGCGGTTCCAAGTTGGGTCTCCCTCAAAACCAAGACGCAGAGGCCAATGTACTGGCCGCCATGCTGCTGTCGCCCGAGGTGGTCGAAGAGGCCCAGGTCGAGCTGCAGCCCGATGACTTCTACCGGCCCATTCACAAGACCATCTATACCGCGATGGTCGATATGTACAACAGCCGCATTCCCATCGACTCCATCTCGCTGATCGACTACCTGCGAAGCATCAACAAGCTCGATGCCGTGGGCGGCGAGGCGTACATTTTGGAGCTGATGGGCCAGACCCTGTCGCTCGTGAACTGGCAGCACCATGCCGCCATCGTTCGCCGCGATTCGATGCTGCGCGAGCTGATCGGCGCCACCAACGAAATCAACGCGCTGGCCTATAACGCCCCCACCGACACCAAAGAGGTCGTGGAGCTCGCCGAGAGCAAGCTGCTCAAGGTTACAGCGCGCGAGGTCAAGTCGAGCTACAAGACGCTGACCGAGTTTATGGTCGAGGCCTATAACGAGGCCGAGGAAGTGTGTCAGGCCGGCGGCCAGGCTGCGGGCGTGCCCACGGGCTTCCCGTCGCTCGACCGCATGCTCATGGGTTTCCGTGAGGGCCAGCTCATCATCATTGGCGCCCGCCCTGCCGTGGGTAAGACGTCGTTCGCCCTGAACCTGGCGCTCAATGCCGCCGCTGCGGGCTATACGGTCGGCTTCTTCTCGCTGGAGATGTCGGGCAAGGAAATTGCCCAGCGCCTGATTTGCGCCTATGCCATGATCTCGATCAGCGACTTCCGCATGGGCCGTATTAGCCCCGAACAGTGGGCCAATATCAACGAGGCCACGCAGACCTTGTCTAAGCTCGATATTCTGATCGACGATACGCCCGGCACCACGGTGACCGAGATTCGCGCCAAGAGTCGCCGCATGCTCCATAACAAGGAGAAGGCCATCATCATCCTGGACTACCTGCAGCTGGTGAGTCCTCCGCCGGGACGTCGCTCCGAGAGCCGTACCGTCGAGGTTTCGGAGATGTCGCGTGGTCTGAAGATCATGGCCAAGGAGCTTAAGATTCCGCTGATCGCGCTGTCGCAGCTGTCACGTCAGGTCGAATCCCGTACCGGCAAGCGCCCGCAGCTTTCCGACCTGCGTGAATCGGGCTCCATCGAGCAGGACGCCGATATCGTTATGTTCTTGGACCGCTCTGCCGACGAGGCCGAGGCCTCGCGCGACGATCGACCCGACGAGGGCGTTACGCGTATCGTCGTGGCCAAGAACCGTTCGGGCCCGATCGGCGACGTCGACCTGATGTTCCTGCCGGCATCCACCAAGTTCTATGAGCTTGATGGGGCGCATACGGAGGAGTAGGACAGGCGCCCGTTGCACGGGTATACTGGGAATGTTTTGTGCTTCTGCGCGCCATTGTGGCGCACAGACAGTCCATGAATGTAAGGAGTAAACATGCCGTCAACCGTTTTGGTCGGTGCCCAGTGGGGCGATGAGGGCAAGGGTAAGATTTGCGACCTGGTCGCCGGCGACTTCGATGCCGTCGTGCGCTACTCGGGCGGCAACAACGCCGGCCACACCATCGTCGTCAACGGCAAGAAGTACGGCCTGCACCAGGTGCCCTCCGGCATCATGTATTCCGACCACGTGTCGGTGATCGGTAACGGCTGCGTCGTCAACCCCAAGGTTGTCCTTGAGGAGATCGACATGTTCGAGGCCGACGGCATCAGCACCAAGAACCTCAAGATCAGTGGCAACGCGCACGTCATCATGCCGTATCACGTTGATCTGGATGGTGCCTTTGAGCAGAAGCTCGGCAAGAAGAGCATCGGTACCACCAAGCGCGGCATCGGTCCGTGCTATCAGGACAAGATGGCCCGCATCGGCCTTCGCATGCAGGACATGCTGGACGAGGAGCTGTTCCGCGACAAGCTGGAGACCGTCCTTGCCCGCGTGAACCCCGAGCTCGAGCTGCTCTATGGCCTGCCCACCTACACTGTGGACCAGATTTGCGACGAGTACCTGCCCATGGCCGAGCGTCTGCGCCCCTACATCACCGAGACGAGCCTGCTGCTCAACAACATGATCGACGAGGGTAAGACCCTGCTCTTTGAGGGTGCTCAGGCAACGCTGCTCGACATCGACCACGGCACCTATCCGTACGTGACGTCCTCCAACTGCACCGCCGGCGGCGCCATCACCGGCTCCGGCGTGGGCATGAAGAATGTCGATCGCGTGCTGGGCGTCATGAAGGCCTACATCACCCGCGTCGGTTCGGGCCCCATGCCCACCGAGCTTTCCTATGAGTCCGAGGCCGGCCACACGCTGACCGAGGAGGGCTATGAGTACGGCGTGACCACCGGCCGCCGTCGTCGCTGCGGTTGGTTCGATGGCCCCATCGCCAACTACGCCTCACGCGTCAACGGCCTGACCGACATCGCCCTGACCAAGCTCGACGTGCTTTCGGCCTTCGACACCATCAAGGTGTGCGTGGCCTACGACGTCGACGGCGAGCGCTACACCAGCGTGCCCGAGCATCAGGTGCGCTTCGAGAACGCCAAGCCCATCTACGAGGAGCTCCCCGGCTGGAAGTGCGACATCACCGGTTGCCGCAGCTTTGACGAGCTGCCGCAGGAGGCTCAGGACTACGTGGCGTTTATCGAGGATCTGGCACACACCCGCGTGACGTTTATTGGCGTCGGCGCCGGTCGCGAGCAGATCATCAACCGATTCTGGAAGTAATCGGGACTATTTGGTTATTGCGATATACCCCTTTGCAGCCCAGGCGGGCGGCCGAGGGGTATATTTGCTTGCAAAGGGCTCGCGCGGAGCGGGCTATTCATCCATAGAGGAGGCACCCTTGAAGGCGGACACTCAAACCATCGACATCCTGTTGTTGGGCAGCGGCGGCCGTGAGCATGCTTTGGCAGCTAAGCTCGCAGCATCACCGCGCGCCGGCAAGCTCTACATCGCGCCGGGCAACGGCGGCACCGCGAGCTGCGGCGAGAACGTGGTTCTCGACGATTGCGATCCTGCAGCCGTGGCGGCGTTTGCCCAGAGCCACGGATGCGGACTTGTGGTGATCGGCCCCGAGGCTCCGCTCGTGGCGGGCGTGGCCGACGCCGTGCGCGCGGCCGGTATTCCGTGCTTTGGCCCGGGTGCCGAGGGCGCCCAGATGGAGGGCTCCAAGCTGTTCTCTAAGCAGCTCATGGAGCGTGCCGGCATCCCGACGGCAGCCTATGGTTCGTTTACCGACGAGGCTTCGGCTCTCGCCTACGTGCGCGAGCAGGGCGCTCCGCTGGTCGTGAAGGCCGACGGTCTTGCCGCGGGCAAGGGTGTTATCGTGGCGACCGAGCTCGAGCAGGCCGAGGAGGCCGTGCGCGAGTGCTTTGGCGGCACCTTTGGCGACGCCGGCAACACCGTGGTTATCGAGGAGATGCTCGTTGGCCCCGAGTGCTCGCTGCTGGCCTTTACCGACGGCAAGACCGTGCGTCCCATGGCCACCTCGCAGGACCACAAGCGTGCGCTCGAGGGCGATAAGGGCCCCAACACGGGCGGCATGGGCGTCTACAGCCCGGTGCCTATCGTGACCGACGAAGAGCACGCCACGATGGTGAAGGTCATGGAGCAGACCGTGGCCGAGCTCGCTGCCGAGGGCATCGACTACCGCGGCTGCCTGTATGGCGGCTTTATGCTCACGCCCAATGGTCCCAAGGTGCTGGAGTTCAATGCTCGCTTTGGCGATCCCGAGACGCAGGTCGTGCTGCCGCGCCTTAAGAACGACCTGGTCGAGGTCATGCTCGCCTGCGCCAACTGCGAGCTCGATCAGATCGAGCTCGACTGGCGTGACGAGTGGGCCGTGGCCGTTGTCCTGACGAGCGCGGGCTATCCCGGCAGCTACGAGAAGGGCAAGGTCATCACCGGTATCGACGACGCCGAGGCCATGGAGAACGTGACCGTGTACCACGCCGGCACCGCCGTGGTGGATGGCCAGCTCGTGACCAACGGCGGCCGTGTGCTTGCCGTGACCGCGCTGGGCGATACATTCGAGAACGCTCGCAACCTTGCCTACGAGGCCTGCGAGAAGATTGATTTTGAGGGCAAGACCCTGCGTCACGACATTGGCCTGCGCGCGCTGCGCGGCCGCGACGCCTGGGATGCCTAAAATCCGAGAGGAATGAGACGGATGGACGATAAGAACGAAGAGCTCGTGGACGCGCAGATCGTCGAAGAGGACAGCCGCATGTATGGGCACGCCGATGGCGAGCCTGGCGGCGAGGTCACTGACGAGCCGGCGCTGGTGCTGGGCGATGACGACCCGCACGATGCCGAGCTGCACGAGAAGATTCTTTCGGAGGAGTGCGCCTGGAAGGGCAAGATCCTCGACGTCCACCGTCTTGAGGTTGAGCTGCCCAACGGCCACCGCAGCGCCCGCGATATCATTCGCCATCCTGGCGCGGCGGCCGTTGTGGCACTGACCGAGAGCGGCAAGATCGTGCTGGTACGTCAGTACCGCACCGCCATCGACCGTGTGACGGTTGAGATTCCCGCCGGCAAGCTCGACCCGGGCGAGGACCCGCTCGATTGCGCCAAGCGCGAGCTGCACGAGGAGACGGGCTTTAGGGCCGGTCGTATTCGCTTCTTGACGTCGATCGTCACGACCTGCGGCTTCTGCGACGAGATCATTCACATCTACCTGGCGACCAAGCTCGAGTTCGATGCACCCAACCCCGACGACGACGAGTTCGTCAACGTGGACTTGGTGCCGCTGCACGAGCTGATCGACGCCGTACTCGACGGCAAGATCGAAGACGCCAAGACCGTCGTAGGCGCCCTGGCTTGCGATAGCATCGCGCACCGACTTGGCGGAACTGAGCTCTAGGTTACGCGGTTTTACCAAACCGCGTAACGAGTCGACGCTGCAAACGCCCCTAAGCGGCAATCTGCCTTTCAATCGTCGCTCGCGTACCGAAGTACGCGTCGCTCCTCTTTCAAGGCACCTTGTTCGCTTAGGGACGTTTTCGCTGACGCCGCCAGAACATCGGCGTTATGCTTGTTGGGCTTTTATCCCTTTCAGCTCGAACGGTTCAACCGGATTTCTCACGCTATTTATTTATCCCCGAGGACTGCATGTTTAGAAGATTTCTTTCCTACTACAAGCCCCAGATGGGGCTTTTTGTTGCTGATACTGTTTGCGCTCTGGTGCTCGCCGCCATTGACCTGGCGTTTCCTATTATTCTGCGCAATTTGACCGGCGGGTTGTTTACCCAGGGTCAGGCTGCCATTATGCAGGCACTCGGCATGATTGCGGTGGGCTTGGTGCTGATGTATGCCATCCGTTGCGCCTGCCGCTACTTTGTGAGCTACTGGGGGCACGTGATGGGTGCGCGCATGGAGTCCAAGATGCGCGAGGACCTGTTCGATCAGTACGAGCGCTTTAGCTTTGCATACTTCGACCGCAACAGCTCGGGCGATATGATGAGCCGCGTGGTTAACGACCTGTTCGATATCTGCGAGGCGGCGCATCACGTACCCGAATGGATCATCATCTGCGGCATCGAAATCATCGGCTCGTTTGTGATTCTCTTTACTATTGCCCCAGTGCTGGCACTTGCCATGGCCGTGGTGACGGCGATGTTCGCGGTCGTCATGTTTTGGCAGAATATGCGCATGCGCGAGGTCTTTAGCGATAACCGCAAAAAGATCAGCGGCATCAATGCGCAGCTTCAGGATTCGCTGGCGGGCATGCGCGTAGTCAAGAGCTTCGCGAATGAGGAGACCGAGCGCTCTAAGTTTCGCGCCTCCAACAATCGCTATCTTTCCTCCAAAGAGAACATGTACCACGCCATGGGCGTCTATACCGCGACGTATGGCCTGCTCTCGGGCGTGCTTTACGTGATTGTGGTGCTGCTCGGCGGTTGGCTGGTGGCTCAAGGTCAGCTGCAGGCAGTCGATATGGCGACGTTTGCGCTCTATATTTCGCTGTTCTGCACCCCGCTCGAGACGCTTGTGAACTCGGCCGAGATGTATCAGAAGGCCATCGCCGGCTTTAAACGCATGGACGAGGTGCTCTCGACTGCCCCGGATATCCAGGACAAGCCGGACGCTACGGACCTGCAGGTGACCGCCGGCGCCGTGGAGTATCGCGACGTTTGCTTTAACTACGAGGATGTCGAGCTGGGCGAGGGCGATGCCGACGAGCGTCCCGTTATCGACCATATGGATCTGTCCATCAAGCCCGGACAGACCATTGCCCTGGTCGGCCCCTCGGGCGGCGGCAAGTCCACGACGTGTTCGCTGCTGCCGCGCTTTTATGACGTGGCTGCCGGATCCATCAGCATCGACGGCCAGGACGTGCGCGACGTGACGCAGCAGAGCCTGCGCCGCGCCATCGGCCTGGTGCAACAGGATGTCTATCTGTTCGACGGCACGATTGGCGAGAATATCGCGTACGGCAAGCCGGGTGCCACGGCAGAAGAGATCGCCGAGGCCGCTCGTCGTGCCAACATCGATACCTTTATCGAGTCGCTGCCGCAGGGCTATGACACCGTGGTGGGCGAGCGCGGCAGCCGCCTTTCGGGCGGACAGAAGCAGCGCGTCGCCATCGCGCGCGTGTTCCTCAAGAACCCCAAGATCCTGATCTTGGATGAGGCGACGAGTGCTTTGGATAACGAGAGCGAGGAGGCGGTCCAGGAGTCGCTTGAGCGCCTGGCGCACGGCCGCACCACGATTATCATCGCCCATCGCCTCTCGACCATTAAACATGCCGACGAGATTGCGACCGTCGAGCATGGTCGCGTTGTGGAACGTGGCACGCATGAGCAGCTTCTCGCCCGCGGCGGCACCTATGCCCGTTACTATCGAATGCAGTTCGAAGGTGCGCGTGCGCACGAGCTCGACTAATTGATATGACAGGATGTTTATGGCTGACAAGAACCCTTTGACTCCGGAAGAAGTGACGGAGTTATTCTCCGAAATCGACGCATCCGGCGTCTTGGATCCTACGCTCGCCAAAAAGCGTACCGAGCGCATGCGCGAGAAGGAAGCCGCGGTCAAGCGCGGTGACAAGGCGGCGCTGGCACAGCTGCGTAGCGAGGACCGCGCGAGTCAGGCCAAGCATATCGACCCGTTGTCCGAGGATGACCCTTCGGGTTCGCAGGTGAGCCATACCATTACGAAGACCGCCATGGCCGTGGTCATTACCATCTTGGTGCTGATCGTGGGCATGCAAATCGGTTACGGTGTGATGCGCCGTCTGAACACCGCAAACCTCTCCGAGAGCGTTTCGGTGGATACCGTTTCCACGGCACTGAAGGGCGGCCTTGAGTGGGGCAACGGCTTTACGCAGTTCCCGCTCGACTTTACCGTCGACGAGGCCGACGAGCGAACGGGCACGGTAGAGGTGACGGTGCTGGATACGTCGTCTGCCAACGAGCTTGAGCTGCTGTCCAACGGTCAGATTCAAGCCGCGGCGCTCGCGACCAATGCGCTGCTCAATGATAAAATCGACCGCGTGGTGTATAACGTGCACGCCTATATCGATGAGGACAGCAACATTCAGCACGATTCCTTCTTTGGCATGTTTCCCGCTCAAGGCCATCAGAGCGCCATTCTGACGTTCGTGTGGACCAAGAGCTCCTCGAACGCTACGAGCATCGACTGGAAGATGCGTATCGTGAGCATGGACGATACGATTGCTGAGCGCATTCAAAAGCAGGTGAACTCGGTGTCGTCGCTGATCGAGGACCCGGCGGTGAGCCAGACTAAGATTACGGAAGAGAAGGCCGAGCGCGATCTGGAGCATCGCCTGCACGGCCGCGAGATCTTCCGCGGCGGCAAGCCCGACCGCATGCCGTCCGATCTGCTGGAGCAGGACAAATAAAGCAAAGTCACCCCGCGTGAGCCGCCAGCCCACACGGGGTGATTTTTCATCCCCGTCCCAGAAAAATCATTATGCATAGAAAGTCATAATTATCATTTCGTAAACATTTCGATGAAATTAACGCCATGGCACATACTTGCGGTTACAATACCGCGAGGCCTAACTACCAACCTTTAAGCCGGTCCAGAGAGACCGGGAAGGAGCATTATGGCGAACAACCATACTGCGGGCGCTGCTGCCCGCACCATCGCGCCCAGCGAGCTTTGCCAGCGTATGCTGGCCAAAACCAGCAAGGGCACCTGCGGTCCCTGCATCCTGTACCTTGAGGATGGGACCATTTTTTATGGACGTGCATGCGGCGCCGAGGGCACCGCGACCGGCGAAGTCTGTTTCAACACCTCGCTCGAGGGCTACTTTGAGGTCATGACCGACCCGAGCTATGCCGGCCAAATCGTAACCATGACCTATCCGCAGATCGGCAACTACGGCATCGACGAGACCGACGTCCAGTCGGCCTTCCCCGGCGACGCCGCTCGTCCCGCGAGCGCTCCGGCCATGCGCGGCATGATCGTTCGCGACATGTGCGCCACGCCTTCCAACTGGCGCTCGGCTGTCAGCGTGCCGGAGTATCTGCGTGCCCACGGCATCGTCGCCATCGAGGGCGTCGATACCCGCGCCCTGGTGCGCCACCTGCGCGACAACGGTTCCAAGATGGGCATTATCTCGACCGAGATCTTCGACGTCGATGAGCTTGCCGAGCGTTTGGCCGCAGCACCCACGCTGGTGGGCGAGAACCTGGTCAAGACCGTGAGCTGCCCCGAGCCTCACGAGTTTGCAGCTGCCGACCTGCCCGCCACGCATGACTTTGCGCTCGCGGAAGCCGCTCCTGCCCGCCACAAGGTGGTCGCTTACGACTGCGGCGTGAAGCGCGGCATTCTGGAGGGCCTCGTCCGCGCCGGCTGCGACCTCACCGTCGTGCCGTGGGACACGCCCGCGAGTGAGGTCCTCGACATGAATCCCGATGGCGTCTTTTTGTCCAACGGCCCCGGCGACCCCGATGCTGTGGTGGAGACCTACGAGCAGGTGCAGCAGCTGATCGGCAAGGTGCCGGTCTTTGGCATTTGCCTGGGTCACCAAATGATCAGCCTGGCCTGCGGTGCCCAGATGGAAAAGCTTAAGTTCGGTCACCGCGGTGGCAACCAGCCGGTTATGAACCTGGTGAGCCGTCGCGTGGAGATTACCGCGCAAAACCACGGCTTTGGCCTGCTGTTCCCCAGCTTGGGCAAGCTGATTCCCGAGCTTTCCGGCGGCGAGACCGAGCATGCGGCCGA
>CAKUEZ010000019.1 GCA_934646965.1 uncultured Collinsella sp.
GTGGTCGATGCTCTTGAGGCGGTCGAGCTCAGAGATGATGACGGTCACGATGTCCTCGTG
The DNA here is from genome assembly GCA_934646965.1 of uncultured Collinsella sp. Taxonomy (GTDB): domain Bacteria; phylum Actinomycetota; class Coriobacteriia; order Coriobacteriales; family Coriobacteriaceae; genus Collinsella. Next base: position 61 of record CAKUEZ010000019.1, read on the forward strand.
GCCGGCGGCCTTGATGGCGTCGCGGTCGAAGCTGATGAGCGGCTGGCCGGCCTTGACCGTGTCGCCCATCTCAACAAAGCGAGCAAAGCCCTTGCCGTTCATTTGCACGGTGCCCAGGCCAACGTGGATAAACACGCGCAGGCCGTCCTCGGTAATCATGCCGATGGAGTGGTTGGTGACGGTGGTGGCGCCGATGCGGCCGTTAGCGGGGGCGTAAATGGTGTCGGTAATGGGTTCGATGCCATAGCCCTGGCCGAGCATGCCCGAGGCGATGGTCTCGTCGGGAATCTCGTCCAGATTGACGAGCACGCCGTTGACGGGGGCGTAGATGACGCCTTCGCGGGTGGCGAAGCTTGCTGCGGGCGGAACGGATGCCTCGCCCGTCGAGGTGAAGGTGGACTTAAGCGAATCGAGCAGACCCATAGTTGCCTCCAACTTAAATAGGCGCATATCGCGCGCTTGGTTTGCCGGAAACGTTTCATATGTGTTTCGCGGCTTGGTCAACGCCCCTATTCTACGCTGCTCAACGATACCTCTGAACTGGGATTATGTGATATATCAGTTGAAGGGAAACTTATTGCCGGAGTGTTTCTGTGCCGCGGGCCCAACTGGGGTACGCTAAGGTGCGAAAAATGAGTGCGCATAATCTGCGCGAAGGGAGCACATATGATTGTCGAGAACCATGCGCTGTGGGGCGAGGAGCCGACCGAGGAATATCCGGCGACGTTTACCTATTTGGGTGCCGAGCCGTTGCCCGATAAGCCCAATGGCCGCCGCCCGGCCGTGATCATCTGCGGCGGAGGCGGGTTTACGCACATCGCTCCGCATGAGCAGGATCCCGTGGCGTTTGCATTTTTGGATCACGGCTACCAGGCTTTTGTGCTCAATTATGTGACGAGCGCCACGGGCGATGTGAGTTTTCCGCACCCGCAGGCTGATCTCGCCAAGATGGTCGCCACGGTTCGCGCCAACGCCGATGAATGGCATGTCGACCCCAAGCGCGTGTGCACCGTGGGCTTCTCGGCGGGCGGCATGATCTGCGCCTCGCTGGCAACGCAGTGGAAGACCGGTCCCTTTGCGGGCCTTGCCGGGGCGCGTCCGGAGGATATTCGCCCCGATGCGGTGGTGTTGGGCTATCCGCTGCTCGACCTTGCCTATGTGCGCAATATGCAGACGCGCGACCCGCGTATCGACCTGCGCGTTCCCAAGACGGGCGGCAAGACGGGGCGCGATCTGCTCAACGACTATCTGTCGATGGTGACGGGCGGCGAGGCGACCGACGAACATCTGGCTGACATTTGTCCTACCACGCACGTCTCGCGTCAGATGCCCCCGACCTTTGTGTGGGGCGTTTCGGACGACAAGACGGCGCCGATTGCGCAGGTCTATCCGTTTGCGCAGCGCATGGCCGAGGAAGGCGTCGCCTGCGAGATGCACGTCTTTGACCAAGGCGGTCACGGCCTTTCGCTCGGCAACGCCAATACCGCGGTCGACAACGAGGACAAGCAGGCTTCCGTCCGTCCCTGGATTCGCCTGGCCTTTAGGTTCCTAGGCCGTCACGGCTTTTAGGCTGCTCAGCACGAGGGTGGAAAATCTCCCGTTTTTGGCCTGCTATTCGACTAAAAGTGGGAGATTATCCACTCTCGTGAGGCGAACGTCCGAAAATCCACTCTCGTCGCCTTCCTACCAAACGGTGAACTGGGCGTTCTCCGTATTCCAATGGACATCGCGAACATAGTCTCGTACGCCCGCCGCATCTCGTGCTTCGAACAGTTCAAGAATATGAGCATGCTCGTTGTTGGCTTTATTGAGCAGCTCGCACGCTGTCTCCTGGTCGACAGTCTCGTAATCGCGCTTGATAAAGCAGCGCTCGAGCTGCGAAATCATGTCGCGCAGACGGTCGTTGCCGCAGCGGTTGAAGTACGTAAGGTGAAAGTCTCGTTGAATATCGTCGTACTTACGGATGAGACCGCCTTGGATCGCAAGGTCCATGGAGCCGACGAGAAATTTCAGCTGCGTAATGTCGTCGTCGGTTAGGTTCGGGCAGGCGAGATATGCGGCCTGCCCGTCGAGCGGCCCCATAATCTCAAAGACTTCAACGGCGTTTTGCTGATCGAACCCACGCACGCGGAATCCGCGGCGGGGGAGATTGTCCAGATAGCCGTCGCTTGCCAGCTGGATGAGCGCTTCGCGGACCGGCGTGCGAGACACGCCCATGGCATCGCAGATCGCTTGCTCGCTCAAACGGTCGCCGGCGGACAACTCGCCGGCGTCAATACGGCTCGAAATGTAGTCGTATACGTGGTCCTTCAGGGGCCTTCTGAGGGTTTCCATGAGTTTATATCCCTTAACTGTATATTTCCAAAATTAAATACGTTTCGCTTGAATAGCTCAGTTGAATTATAGAACGACCAGTTAAATCATGCTACTTTGCATCGATAAGTGAGAATACGCTCACCGAAGAATACCTACCGTTAAGGATTGTATACAATATACAAAACGGTAAAGACACCCTAAGATAAAGCCATCGAAAGGAAAGCGGACGCAAGGAAGTCCGCTCTCTACTAGGAGATCCAAGGAGGATCATCATGACCAAGTTCAGCCACGTCATCATCCGTCGTCCCGGCAAGTCCCTGAGCAATGGCATCACGAGCGCCCCCGAGCTTGGCCAGCCCATCTATGAGCGCGCGATCGAGGAGCACTACGATTACGAGCACGCGCTCGAGCAGTGCGGCGTGGACGTATCGGTGCTGCCAGCGCTCGAGCAGTATCCCGACAGCTGCTTTGTCGAGGACCCCGCCGTCATCACTCGCTGCGGCGCCATCATTACCAACCCCGGTGCCGACAGCCGCAACGGCGAGAAGGACGAGATTGAGCCGGTTGTCCGCCGCTTCTTTGACGACGAGCATGTCAAGCACATCGTCTCCCCGGGTACGCTCGACGGCGGCGACGTCATGATGGTCGGCGATCATTTCTACGTCGGTCGCTCCGCTCGCACCAACGAAGAGGGCATCCGCCAGTTCTGCGAGATTCTGGAGGGCTGGGGCCTCGAGGGCTCCGAGGTACCGCTGGAGGAGGTCCTGCATCTCAAGACCGGCGTCAACTACATCGAGGACAACAACATGCTCGTCTCGGGTGAGTTCATCGATAAGCCCGACTTTGCCCAGTACAACAAGATCGTCGTGCCCGAGGACGAGGCTTATGGCGCCAACTGCATCTGGGTCAACGGTACGGTCATCGTTGCCGAGGGCTATCCGACCGTGCTCAAGGCTGTGCAGGATCTGGGCTACAAGACGCTCGTTGTCGACACCTCCGAGTATCGCAAGGTCGACGGTGGTCTCTCCTGCCTGTCGCTGCGTTTCTAACGCGCTAGCTGTAATAGCCTGTTGATCGCTTGACCGATGGCCCGGCACCCGATTCGGGACGTCCGGGCCATCTCTCGTTCGATCACATGATGAAGGGGGTGCGCATACAATGGCCTCTAAAGCTCAAAACGACGAGATTATCGACCCCAATGGCCTTGATCTCTTTCGACTGACCATGATGGTCATCACCGCCAGTATTTGCGGCGGTATCTTCTCTCTTGCTGGCGATATGGCCGCAGGCGGAGCCAATACCGGCGCAGTTATCGTCTCGTGGGGAATTTGCTTTATCGGCGTCTTTGCGCTGATGATGGTGTTCAACGGTTTGTCCCAGGCTCGTCCCGACCTGACCGGCGGTATCTATGCATATGCTGCGGCTGGCTTTGGCGATTACATTGGTTTCAATTCTGCCTGGGGCTACTGGATCAGCGCATGCCTTTCTAACGTGAGCTTTGCGCTCTTGCTGTTTAGCGCGCTGGGCTATTTCTTCCCTGCGTTTGGTGCGGGCAACAATCTGCTTTCCATCATCTGCGCTAGCGTGTTTCTGTGGTTTCTTACCGCTCTGGTGCTTCGTGGCGTCAAGGAGGCCGCAGGCATTAACACGATCGTCACGCTGGCGAAACTGGTGCCGCTGGGACTCTTCGTGCTGGGCATTGTTCTCCTGGGTAAGTTCAACGTCGATATCTTTATGGACAACTTCTGGGGAGAGCCGGCTGGTCCTGGGTTTGGTGAGCAGGTTGTCTCGACCATGATCGCTCTGGTATGGGTCTTCACGGGCATCGAGGGCGCTGTCGTCATTTCGGGCCGTGCAAAGTACGTGCGCGACGTCGGGCGCTCGACGGCACTTGGATTTGCAGCGGTGTTCGTCCTGTATCTGATCATCTCGATGCTGTCGCTCGGCATTATGCCGCGCGAGGAGATGGCACAGCTCGCAACGCCCTCCATGGCGGGAATTCTTGAGTGCGCAATCGGTCCGGTTGGTGCCGCCATCGTTAACCTGGGCGTTATCCTTTCGCTGGTCGGCGCACTGCTGGGCTATGTCATCATTGCGTCTGAGACACCGTTCGAGGCGGCGCGCCAGGGATCCTTCCCTCTGGCGTTTGCCAAGACGAACAAGCACGATGCCCCGGTGGTAACGGTTCTCGTGAGCTCCGGCATCACGCAACTCTTCTTGATCGTGTCGTATGTGGCGGCGAGCACTTACCAGTTCTTCTATAGCTGCGCAGTCAATACGATCCTAGTTCCGTACGTGTGTTCGGCAGCCTATTACATGGTGATCGGCTGGAAGAACGAGTATCTGGATGGTCCGCATGCGCCAAGCGTCGGCAAGGCGCGCTTCTTCGGCACGCTCGGCTTCATCTACACATTGTTCCTGGTGTGGTCGACGGGTCTCCAGGGCGTTATGATCACGACGATCCTTTTTGCTCCGGCCATTCCCGTTTATATGCTGGGCGAGCGAGGTCGCGGCAAGCCGGTGCTTCCGCACCTGCACGATAAACTGATCGCGGCAGTGGTCATTGTCGTGGCAATCATTTCGCTGTATCTGCACTTTGCCGGCATCGCGCCGATCGTCTAAGGCTATGGCAAGCTTCATTGCTTGGTAAGCCGGCAGGGCATCGCTTATCGGTGCTGCTCGGCATCCCATAACCGATGTGGGTCTCTGTAACGTGCCTTTGGGAGTGCCCGCCAAGCCCGCGCAGGTGACATTTTGTCGCCAGCGCGGGCATTTTCCCAGCCCTCATAAGTTGCGGTGAAATAGTTCTTGTTTTTGCTGGCTGAAGCCCCAAGCAGGAACTATTCCACCGCAACTTTGTTTTTGATGCCCGGCCCGGAAACTGCGTCCCAGTTTGGGCGGCGATTCCGGGACGGACTTTCCGCTAGGGGCCTCAACCGGAAAGCGCGTCCCGTTCTGGCGCTCCAGAGTGGGACGCAGCTTCCGCAAGGGTGTCGTCTGGGAAACTACGGCCCGGAATCTGCTCACTTGGTGCAAGGTAGCCCGACCCCAATGCACCAAGTTGGTGCAAAGTAACCTGCCCCCCCCTTGCACCAATCTGTTGATTGAACATGGTTGTGCGTTCGCGCTATCATGCATGGTTACAATTGGTTAGCCATGGCAAACGGTTAGCCAAGGCAAACATGTATGCAACGCCCTGTGGGCGCCGGGGGAGGAACACGGACGTGAGGCTCGATACGCTCGAGATCGGAAAGGACGCCGTTGTCGCATCGGTGACATCGGACGACCAAGCACTCCGACAACATATTTTGGACATGGGCCTAACGCCGGGCACCGAAGTCACCATGATGAAGTACGCCCCCATGGGCGACCCGCTCGAGATCCGCCTGCGTGGTTACGAGCTGACGCTGCGCAAGGACGACGCCGCGCGCATCGAGCTCGTGGATGTACACGACACCGACACCGGCCCGCGCGTTAACGCCGCAATCGGCACGACGGAGCACCCGGCACTGGGCGAGGGGACGTATTCGCCCCGTGCTGCTAAGACGGCCGTGCCCGAGGGCGCGCCGCTGCATTTTGCCCTCGCCGGTAACCAAAATTGTGGCAAGACCACGCTGTTCAACCAGCTGACAGGCTCCAACCAGCATGTCGGCAACTTTCCCGGCGTGACGGTCGACCGCAAGGACGGCACCATCCGCAATCACCCCGAGGCGAGCGTCACCGACCTGCCCGGCATCTATTCGCTGTCACCGTACACGGGCGAAGAGATCGTCAGCCGCCAATTCATCCTTGACGAAACCCCCGACGCCATCATCGACATCATCGACGCTACCAACATCGAGCGCAATCTGTACCTGACGCTGCAGCTCATGGAGCTCGACCGCCCCATGGTCATCGCGCTCAACATGATGGACGAGGTGACGGCCAACGGCGGTGCTGTCGACGTCAACCTGCTCGAAAGCCTGCTGGGTGTGCCGGTCGTGCCCATTAGCGCCGCGCGCAACGAGGGCATCGGCGAGCTCGTGGAGCATGCCCTGCATGTGGCACGCTTTCGCGAACGTCCCGGTCGCCTGGACTTCTGCGCGCCCGATGGTCCGGATGGCGGCGCACTGCACCGCTGCATCCACGGCATCGCCAACCTGATCGAGGACCACGCCGTAACGGCCCGCATTCCGGTTCGCTTTGCCGCAACCAAATTGGTTGAGGGCGACGAGCTGGTAACCGAGGCCCTTCACCTGGACCGCAACGAGCTCGATGCTATCGAGCACATCATCACCCAGATGGAGGGCGAGGCCGGCACCGATCGCCTGTCCGCGCTGGCCGACATGCGTTTTAGCTTTATCGGCGACGTGTGCGGGCACTGCGTCGTCAAGCCGCACGAAAGCCGCGAACACGTGCGCTCCGTCAAAATCGACCGCATCCTGACCGGTCGCTATACGGCCATTCCGGCGTTCATCCTCATCATGGGCCTCGTCTTTTGGCTGACGTTTGGCGTGATCGGCGCGGCGTTGCAGGGGCTTATGGAGGACGGCATCGCGGTCGTCATTGCCTCGGCCGATGCGGGCCTCAAGGCGTTTGGCATCAACGACGTGGTTCGCTCGCTCGCCGTTGACGGCGTGCTCACGGGTGTGGGCAGCGTGCTGACCTTCCTGCCGATTATCGTTGTGCTCTTCTTGTTCCTCTCCATTCTGGAAGACTCAGGTTACATGGCGCGCGTGGCCTTTGTTATGGACAAGGTCCTGCGCCGCTTTGGCCTTTCGGGCCGCAGCTTCGTACCCATGCTCGTCGGTTTTGGCTGCACCGTGCCGGCTATTATGTCGACGCGCACCCTGCCGTCCGAGCACGACCGTAAGATGACCGTCATGCTCACGCCGTTCATGAGCTGCTCGGCCAAGCTGCCGGTCTACGGCCTGCTGTGCGGGGCATTCTTCCCGCAGGCGACGGTTCCCGCGATGGTTTCGCTCTATGTGCTGGGCATTGTGGTCGGCTGCATTGCCGCCCTGGTGCTCAACCGCACGGCATTTAAGGGCGATCCTGTGCCGTTTATCATGGAGCTTCCCAACTATCGTCTGCCGAGTGTTAAGACGACGGTGATGCTCGCGTGGGATAAGGCCAAGGACTTCATCACCAAGGCCTTTACCATTATCTTTGCCGCTACGGTGGTCATCTGGTTCCTCCAGACGTTCGATATTCGCTTTAATGTGGTTGCCGACCAGTCGCAGAGTCTGCTCGCGGGCCTGGGCAGCATCATCGCGCCGGTGCTGGCGCCGCTTGGCTTTGGCGATTGGCGCGCGTCGACAGCACTCGTTACGGGACTTATTGCCAAGGAGAGCGTCATCTCGACGCTCACGGTGCTTTTGGGCGCAACCTCGCCCGCGGCGCTGTCGACCATGTTCTCGCCGTTTACCGCCTACGTGTTCCTGGTCTTTACGCTGCTGTATCCGCCGTGCGTGGCGGCCATCGGTGCCGTCAGGAGCGAGCTAGGCGGGCGTTACGCCGTGGCGGTGTTCGCATTCCAGGTGGCGGTCGCCTGGATTGTCGCGTTCTTGGTCCACAGCGTTGGCGTCCTGATTGGCTTGTAAACGAACGGTTCGCAGGCAAAAGCCTCTCTTATACGGCACGTCCACGGGCTATACTCCTCTGTCAAACAGTTGGTTTGGCGGAGGAGTTTTTTGTTATGGCGTTCGATAAGGCGATGGTGCATCTGCGGGCGAAGGGCTATGGCGACCGCGTGATCGTGCCCCAAGAGGAGACGGCGACGGTCGAGGAGGCCGCGGCGGCGCTGGGGACGGCGCCCGCGCAGATCGCGAAGACGATGGCGTTCGACGTCGACGGCGCGGCGGTGCTCGTGCTGTGCGCCGGGGATGCACGCGTCAACAGCTCCAAGTTCAAGAAGTTCTTCCACGGCAAGCCACATATGATTCCCGGTGCTGTGGTCGAGGAGGCGGTAGGACACGCGCCCGGCGGTGTCTGCCCCTTTGGCGTCAACGAGGGCGTGGCGGTTTATCTGGACGAGTCGCTTAAACGCTTCGACACCGTCTACCCGGCCTGCGGCGACGACCATAGCGGCGTGGCGCTCTCGGTGCCCGAGCTCGAGGCGGCGTCTGACGCCCAGGGCTGGGTCGACGTCTGCCGCGGGTGGGAGCCCGAGGAATAGGTCCTTAAATGTCTGCGCGATTTCGGCCCCGCATCTGTATTAACGGATGCGGGGACGTTGCTATATAATCGCCTCCGCTCAAAATGATTGGAGACGTTATATATGAGTCAGGCAAGGCAAGACGGCATCACGCTCAAGCAGTGGCTCCCGCTCATCGGGCTTACCTGCTGCGCGTTCGTGTTCAACACATCGGAGTTCATGCCCATCGGCCTTCTGACCGACATCGCCGCATCGTTCTCGCTTACCGAGGCCCAGGCCGGCATCATGATCTCGGTCTATGCTTGGGGCGTCATGCTGCTGTCGCTGCCGCTCATGGTGTTCGCCTCGCGCTTTGAGTTTAAGCGGATGTTGCTGGGCGTGCTGGCCGTGTTCTCGCTTGGCCAGTTCCTGTCCGCCGTGGCGCCCACCTATCCTATTTTGGTCTGTGCGCGCCTGGTGGTCGCTTGCGCGCACGCCGTGTTCTGGTCGGTCGCCTCGATCATGGCCTCGCGCCTGGTCGATACGCGCCACGGGGCGCTTGCCATCAGCATGATCGCTACGGGCTCGTCCATCGCGCAGATCTTCGGCCTGCCCCTCGGTCGCGCTATCGGCTTGGCGGTGGGCTGGCGCATGACGTTCGCCGTGGTCGGCGCCCTCTCGGCCGTCGCCGTCGTCTACCAGGCGACCGTGTTCCCCGTCATGCCGGCCGGCGAGCGCTTTACGCTCAAGCAGCTGCCCGAGCTTCTCAAAAACCCGTTCCTCATCGCGCTTTATGCGGTCACGGTGTTCATGGCGACTGGCTACTACGCGGGCTACAGCTACATCGAACCGTTCCTAGCTCAGGTCGCGCACGTCGACGCGAGCGCCATCACCATGACGCTGACGGCGTTCGGCTGCTCTGGTCTGCTCGGAAGTTGGTTGTTCGGCCGCCTGTTCGATGGGCACCGGTTCCCGTTCCTCACGATCACGCTCTCGGGCGTGCCGGTTGCCTTGCTGCTTATGGGTCCGGTTGCACCGTCGCTCGTCGCCGTTCTCGCTGTTTGCGCGCTATGGGGCTGCTGCTCCACGGCCTTTAACGTGGCGTTTCAGGCCGAGCTCATCAAGTACACGCCGGCGGATTCGTCGGCGGTTGCCATGTCGATTTTCTCGGGCTTGTTCAATCTCGGTATCGGCACGGGCACCGCGATCGGCGGTGCCGTGGTGTCGGGCCCCGGTATCGCTTGGATTGGCTTCGCGGGCGGGGCGATTACCGTCGTGGGCGTCATCCTCGCCATCACCGTACTGTTCCCAGCCATACGCCGCGCCAAACCCGTCGCCTAATCACATTCCACCCTTTAGTTGCGGTGAAATAGTTCCTGGATAGGCCCAAGCCCGATTGCAGGAACTATTTCACCGCAACTTATTTGGAATGCGGTAGAAGGATGGCCTTTTTTGCCGTGTTCGGCATCGCCGGCAAACCGCCACCAGCATTTTTCGAGTTGCGCGGTTTTCCCACTGATTCCACGCGATTGCCGTTGAAACAATTCGAGCGATTTTGTTTCATTTTGGGCATATTCGCGTCCATTTGCGAACTTTCTCCGCAGAATCAAGCATCTCAAAGGAGGTAAATGGTCCCGAGGTGGCGTTTTTGGTTAGTGGGAGAGATCCGGACGACCACGCAACTCGATTTTTGCTGGTGACCAGGAAACGCAACCGGACCATGCGCAAGAAGAGTCCCGTCCCAAATTAGCCACCCTGCTGGGCATACAATGGATGGCGTTGTGTTGCGCTTACCGGGAGGTTGCTATGTGGGCATACGAGACGACGTTCTATCAGATCTATCCGCTGGGCTTTTGCGGAGCTCCGCGCGAAAACGCCGCCCCCGTTGCCGAGGATGAGCTCGCCCAGGCTGCCAACGCCGCGCCCAACCCCGATGCTCCGATTATGAAAATCGCCCAATGGGCCGACTACCTGCAAGAGCTCGGCATCGGTGCTGTGCTCATTAACCCGCCGCTCGAGTCTGATAGCCACGGCTACGATACACGCAGCCTGCGCCACGTCGACCGCCGCCTGGGTGGGGATGCCGACTTTGCCGCCGTGTGCGAGACGCTGCACGCCCATGGCGTCCGCGTGGTGCTCGATGCCGTCTTCAACCACGTCGGTCGCGGCTTTTGGGCCTTCCGCGATGTTCAGGAGCGCAAGTGGGATTCGCCGTACAAGGATTGGTTCCACATCAGCTTTGACGGTGACTCGTGCTACGGCGACGGCTTTTGGTACGAGGGCTGGGAGGGCCATTTTGAGCTTGTGAAGCTCAACCTGCAAAATCCCGCCGTGGTCGATTACCTGCTTGAGTCCGTGCGTCGCTGGGCCGAGGTCTTTGGCATCGACGGCCTGCGCTTGGACGTCGCCTATATGCTCGACCGCGATTTCATACGTCGTTTGCATAGCTTTGCCCGTGAGCTCAAGCCCGACTTTGTGCTGATCGGCGAGACACTCCACGGCGACTACAATCAGATCGTCAACGACGAGATGCTCGATTCCTGCACCAACTACGAGTGCTACAAGGGCCTGTATTCCAGCTTTAACTCGGTCAACATGTTCGAGATTGCCCACTCGCTGCATCGCCAGTTTGGCGGCGACCCGTGGTGCATTTATCGCGGCAAGCATCTGCTGTCGTTTGTCGACAACCACGACGTGCCGCGCCTGGCGAGCATTCTCACCGACAAGTCCTGCCTGCGCCCTGCCTATGGCATGCTCTTTGGCATGCCGGGCATCCCGTGCGTCTACTATGGCAGCGAGTGGGGGATTGCCGGCGAAAAGGGCGGCCCCGATGGCGACTGGGCGCTGCGCCCCGCGCTCGACGAGCCCGCACCCAACGAGCTGACGGCGTTTATCACGCAGCTCGCGCGCCTTCGCTCGGCCGACGACACGGCGGCCCGTGCTCTCAACTACGGTGCCTATCGTAACGTGGTGATTCAGAACAAGCAGCTGCTGTTCGAGCGCGCCTGCGATGACGCGACGGTGCTCGTGGCGGTGAACGCCGTAAATGAGCCCTGCACCTTTGGCGCCGGCGAGTTCAACGGGTCCTTTGTCGACCTGCTTGCAGACGGTGCGCCCATGGTCGAGCTGTCGGGCACGCTTGAGCTTGCACCCTACGAGGTGCGCTATCTGCTGAGGGCCTAGCTCTTGGCCGCGCCGGACGAGGGATATCAGCATATTGAGCATGGGTTTGAACCCGTGTTTGACGAGCGCTCGCGCGTTTTGGTGCTGGGGTCGTTTCCCTCGGTGCTTTCGCGTGTCAACGCCTTCTACTATGGCAACCCGCAAAACCGCTTTTGGCGTGTGACGGCGGCGTGTCTCGGCGCGCCCGTGCCGCCCAACGAGGGCGATCCTTTGGCAGACGGTGAGCCTGCGACGCTCGAAGCCTCCATTGCCGCCAAGCGTGCCATGCTGCTGAACGGCGGCGTGGCCCTGTGGGATGTGATTGAGAGCTGTGACATTAAAGGCTCGAGCGATGCCAGCATTCGCAACGTTGTGCCGGCACATATCGAGCGCATTACCGGCGCCGCGCCGATCGAGGTCGTTGTTTGCAACGGCGGCACGGCCGGACGGCTCTACAAGCGCTATCTGCAAGAGCGGACGGGGCTGCCCGCCATCGTCCTGCCCTCGACAAGTCCTGCCAATGCCGCCTGGCGCCTAGAGCGTCTTGTTGAGCGTTGGCACGAGGCCGTCGACTGGGCAGTTCGTTAATTTAGATATTTGATTGAGCGCGGCTGCCGAGGTGTCTGATGACGGCATGCCAGATTGGTGCAGGCACGACTGGCGTGGCGCAAACTATGCCATTGGCGTCAATGTCCTCGGCGTTGCCGCCGCCAAGTCGTTGCGCATGCTCAGCCGAGCAGCCCATGCGCACGGCGCCTACCAGCTTGTCCATGGCTTCCGAAAATGGCCGTCGCAGGAGTCCCATGCGCGGGGAGCGGCGAAGAGCCGCAATGCCGTTGTCGGCGCAGATGACAACGCCGCCGCACCAAGGCAGATCGCGAAGGTCGCATGCCGTTCGCAGCTGCTCGATGAGCCCGTGTGCTCGCACGAGGCCATTAACACCAGCCTGGACAACAACATAGACACGCGTTCCTGCGTCACCAAAGCGATTGAGCGCCTGTTCTATGGCTGCCATCGCTTCATCATCAAGTACATCCTCGACGGCGAGCACAATGCCATCGACGGTGGCATCGGCATCATCCGTCTTCAAGTCAACCGGGCGGGGGAGCGAAGTACCGGAAAGCCGGGCATACGCTGCGATGGCATCCTGAAGGTCCCAGAGCAAAAACTCAAGATCGGCACTACCGGGAATGCTGATATACGCAATGGTCTGCAACGTTTTGGGCTCATTGCCGCGCGCGGTCGCCTCCATGCCATCTCCTTTCCGGTTGGTTTCCGTTTAGGTTACACCGTCTGGTGGCGCCCCGCCGCGCTATCCTAGTGCAACCCTTACGAAAGGAATGCCATGCGTCTGCCCATGAACACCTCGCTTGCCACGCTCAAGCCTTCCGGCATCCGCCGAATCAATGCACTTGCCGCACAGCATCCGGGATGCATTGCGCTTGCGCTTGGTGAGCCCGATTTTCCCACGCCCGACGTGATCAGCGCCGAGGTGACCGTCTCGCTCGACCGCGGCGACACGCACTATCCGCCCAACAACGGCCGTCCCGCCCTGCGCGAGGCACTGTCCAAATATATGGGTGACGCGGGCCTTGCGTTTTCGGCCGACGAGGTCATCCTGACCGACGGCGCGACCGAGGCCCTGTCGGCAACATTCATGGCCATGCTCAACCCCGGCGACGAGGTCATTATCCCCACGCCGGCCTTTGGCCTGTACGAAAGCATCGTCGTGGCCAACCACGCCAAGGCGGTCTTTTTGGATACGGAGCCTGCGCAATTTCAGATTGACGAGGATGCGCTTCGTGCTTGCGTGACGCCGGCGACCAAGGCCATCGTCATCTGCTCGCCCAACAATCCCACGGGCTGCATTCTCAACGCGGCATCGCTCGACGCCGTGGCGCGCGTGGCAGAGCAGGCGGGTATCTACGTAATCTGCGACGACGTCTACAACCGCTTGGTCTATGTAGACGGCTACGAGCGCTTCGCCCAGCGCCACCCAGAACTGCGCGAGCAGACAGTGGTCATCGAGAGCTTCTCCAAACCCTGGGCCATGACCGGCTGGCGCCTGGGCTGGCTCGCAGCCGCAACCCCCGTCATCGCCGAGATCGCAAAGGCCCATCAGTACCTGGTATCGAGCGCTGTTTCCTTCGAGATGGACGCCGCAGCCCGAGCCCTGACCGTCGACCCCACCCCCATGCTCGAAGTCTACCGAGCCCGCCGCGAACGCGTGCTCGCAGCCCTAGACGCCATGCGCCTCGACGTAGTGGAGCCCGCAGGCGCCTTCTACGCCTTCCCGAGCATCAAACAATTCGGCCTAACAAGCGAGGACTTCTGCATCAAAGCTATAAAGGAGGCCAACGTAGCCCTAGTCCCAGGAGACTGCTTCGGCACCGAAAACCACATCCGCCTAAGCTACTGCGTTTCCGACAAAGACCTGGACGAAGGCTTAACCCGCCTCTCCACCTTCGTTTCAACCTTGTAGTCCAACGGGATCCAACCCATCAGCCCACCGACCCAAGCATTATGAGTGGGGGCGTCAGCCAACGGAAAACCGGGCTGTCCCATAGTTGACGCAGGCCGCGCCGCCAAAGGCCATGCGCAAGGTTTTCGTAGATTCCGCACGAGCCGAAGAGCACTTAATGTGCTCTTCGTGCGAGCCCAGGACCTGACCGAGCGAAAACCTTGCGCATGGCCTTTGGCGGCGCGGCCGGATGGTGGAATTGTGTACAGCCCGGTTTTCCGTTGACCGACGCCGGGGTCCCCGCCATAATACTTTCGGTTCACGCACGAATCCGCTGCCAGAGACAGCCGGCGCAAACGGGTCTTACCCGCGAGCTTAATGGGACATCCCGCCAGCCGAGGTGGTCGAGTAGATATGTCTTCTCGCCCCCGTCGCTCATGCAGCGCGGGGGCTTTCTTTTTGGACATGCCCCCGTCACGTCCTTGTGGCGGACCGTGCCCGGAAAGAATTCGAGGAGGTGTAATTCATGCCCCAGCAGTACAAAATCGACAAGGTTGCAGAGATCGAGTCCCGTATCGCCGAGAACGCCGGTCTGTTCGTCGTCAACTACAACGGTCTGACGGTTAAGCAGGCTCAGGAGCTGCGTCATCAGCTTCGCGAGTGCGGCGCCGAGATGAAGGTCTACAAGAACAACCTGGTCAAGATCGCTCTCAAGAACCAGGAGCAGCCCGAGCTCGACGAGATTCTCGCCGGCCCCGTCGCTTATGTGTTCTACGAGACCGAGCCGGTCGAGGCCGCTAAGGCCCTTAAGGACTTCTCCGCTAAGTCCAAGGGCGTCCTTGAGATCAAGGGCGGTATCTCCGACGGCAAGGCCGTTTCCGCTGATGATGTTAAGGCTATCGCCGAGCTGCCCACCAAGGATCAGCTTCTCGGCCAGATCGCCGGTCTCATCTCCGGTTTCGCTCGCGACATCGCTGTCTGCGTCAACGGCGTTTCCTCTGGTCTCGCTCGTTCGATCCAGCAGGTCTCCGAGCAGAAGGCAGCCTAGTCGCTGTTTTCACCTGCGGCGGCAACGCCGCACCCCTGGCGCATTCGCGCCGTGTTTTAACTGATCTCCGTGCATTCGCACGGAAACCGAAAGGACTTAGAAATGGCTAAGCTTACCACCGATGAGATCATCGATGCTCTTAAGGAAATGACCCTTCTCGAGGCTTCCGAGCTCGTCAAGGCTATCGAGGACACCTTCGGCGTTTCCGCCGCTGCTCCTGCCGCTGTTGTCGCCGCTCCTGCTGCTGGCGCTGCTGAGGCCGAGGAGAAGACCGAGTTTGACGTCGTGCTCGAGGGCTTCGGCGACAACAAGATCCAGGTCATCAAGGCCGTCCGTGAGCTCACCAACCTTGGCCTGAAGGAGGCCAAGGAGGTCGTCGAGGGCGCTCCCAAGGCTGTTCTCGAGGGTGCCAAGAAGGAGGACGCCGAGGCTGCCAAGGAGAAGCTCGAGGCTGCTGGCGCTGCTGTCACCCTCAAGTAATCAGGCTTTCTCGCCAGATTTCTTTGCAGACGGGGTTCGCGTTGCGAGCCCCGTCTTTTTTGTTGCGACCCCTCTATTTCGCTCGCTCGGCATGCAAATTGCCGTCGTTAGCGTCGCTTTGGGGCCGATACCGTTGGGCGATAAAATTGCACCATTCGTGCAATAATTTGCGTTGACCTGCTGAAGAATTGCGTTTGCCTTACGGCTGCGCCTGCTCCCGGCGGTAAGATACTTCGGTATCGCAATTTGGTCTGCGGCCGCCGTGCCGCACGCACAGGGCGCATGCGCGCCTGCGAAAGGATCCTTGAATAACATGAAGGCAATCATCCCCGCCGCCGGTCTGGGCACGCGTTTTCTGCCTGGCACCAAGTGCACGCCTAAAGAGATGCTGCCGGTCCTCGACAAGCCGGTCATCCAGTATGTCGTTGAGGAGGCACTCGACCCCGAGGAGGTCGACGACGCCATTATCGTTACCTCTCCCGGTAAGCCCGAGCTGCTGAGCTACTTCCAGCCCGATCGTTCGCTCGAGAACCTGCTGCGCGAGCGCGGCAAGGATGCTTACGCCGACGCCGTTGCCCACGCGGGCGGCATGCCGGTCGACTTCCGCTATCAGTACGAGCCCAAGGGCCTTGGTCACGCCATTCGCTCTGCCGCCGACGCGGTGGCAGGGGAGAACTTCCTGGTTCTTCTGGGCGACTACGTTGTGCCTAACCGCGACATCTGCGACAAGATGCTCGCCGTCTCCAAGGAGCACGGTGGCGCTTCCGTTATCGCCGTTGCCGCGTGCTCGCCCGAGGAAGTCAGCCGCTACGGCGTTATCGCCGGCGAGCGCGTTGGTGCTCTTGAGGGCGCCGAGGACGTTGCCGACGACGAGCCCGGTGCCGTTTGGCGCATCGGCGGTCTGGTCGAGAAGCCCGCTCCCGAGGCGGCTCCGTCCAACCTCTACATCGTCGGTCGCTACCTGCTGAGCCCGCTGGTCATGGACCTGCTGGCCGATCAGCAGGCCGGCAAGGGCGGCGAGATCCAGCTCACCGACGCCATGGCCCGTTCGCTCGACCGCGAGGCCATGTACGCCGTTGTCATCGATCCGCTTTCGGGCTACGACACCGGTACCCCGTCTGGCTGGATGGCCACCAACGCCCTCATGGCCGCAAGCGATCCTCGCTTTGCCAGCGCCTTCTGGGACGCCATCGACGAGCGCGGCGGCTTAAAGCGTTAACGCGGTTTTACCAAACCGCGTAACTGCTCGACGCTGCACGGGCATCAGAGCGACAATTTGCCATTCAAAGAGGACGGCATGACCAGAAGGTCAATGCCGTCCTCTTTTCATGTCAACTTGTTCGCTCTGATGCCCGTTCGCTGTTCGTCTTCTACCTGCGAAGCCGTCATGGCCGGAACGGGTGCGGACTTCGGTCTGCGCCCGTTTTTTATACGCGCCGTAATCTCGGCTTGGGAAACCGCATCCCATTTTTTGGTTGAATTGTGGGACGCGGTTTCCCAAACAGGCCCCTAGCGGAAACTGCGACCCGGAATATTGGCCTAAAGTGGGATGCGCTTTCCCAAACAGTGCTCAACCGGAAGCTGCGTCCCAGTCTGAGGCCTCAAAACGGGATGCAATTTCCGCTTGGTCAGCCCTAACACCCATCTCACCGTTCAACGGCCCAAGCCCTCAACTTCGTTCACAGAAAATATATGAACACCTGTTCGATACACCTATATCTACCTGCGTGTTTTCTGTCGAAAAACTTTGCTACTCCAAAAACTCAATCGCGTCAAGGCTTTTCTTGCTCAACGGTCGGTACCTGATAAACTATTAGGTTGCGATAACTGGCGAAGCTATGCCTCGCCAATCCACCGAGCATTTCCGTGAAGGAGGAAAAACCTGGTGACCAACGCAATCACTGCCACTGAGCGCACGCGTGTCAGCTTCGGGAAAATCCCGGAGGCCATGGAGCTCCCCAACCTTATCTCTGTTCAGAGGGAATCCTTTGAGCGTTTTAAGGACGAGGGCCTTCGTGAGGCGTTCAAGGAATCCAGCCCCATCCAGAGCCAGAACCATGTTCTCGAGGTTACCTTCGGCGAGCATCAGTTTGGCGACCCCGCGCACACCGTCGAGGAGTGCCGCGAGAAGGACATGACCTATCAGGCGCCGCTTCTGACCGACGTCCGTCTCACCAACAAGGAGACCGGCGAGATCAAGGAGCAGCTCGTCTTTATGGGCGACTTCCCCATGATGACCGATCAGGGCACCTTCATCATCAACGGTACCGAGCGTATCGTCGTCTCGCAGCTCGTCCGTTCCCCGGGCGTGTACTACAGCTCCGAGATGGATTCGGGCAAACAGATCTACAAGGCTCAGATCATCCCGTCCCGCGGTGCCTGGCTTGAGTTTGAGGTCGACAAGCGCGACCAGCTCATGGTCTCCATCGACCGTAAACGCAAGCAGAGCGCCACGATGTTCCTGCGCGCCCTTGGCATCGCCGTCACCAACGACGACATCATCGAGCTGCTCGGCAACTCCGATGTGATCAAGCGCACCCTGGAGCGCGACACCGCCCTCACCCGCGAGGACGCCCTCATCGAGATCTACCGTCGTCTGCGCCCGGGCGAGCCTCCCACCGTGGACGCTTCCCGCAGCCTGCTCGAGGGTCTGCTCTTTAACCCGCAGCGCTACGACCTGGCCCGCGTCGGTCGTTACAAGGTCAACAAGAAGCTCAACCTCACCACCGAGGAAGAGGTCACGGTGCTCACCGACGAGGATATCGTCGCGACGCTGCGCTACCTCCTGTCCCTCGCTGCCGGCGAGCAGGGCTTCAAGGTCGACGACATCGACCACTTCGGCAACCGCCGCATCCGTACCGTCGGCGAGCTCGTCGCCAACCAGTTCCGTATCGGCATGAGCCGCATGGAGCGCGTCGTCCGTGAGCGCATGAGCTCCCAGGACATCGACGAGATCACCCCGCAGTCGCTCATCAACATTCGCCCGATCGTGGCCTCCATCAAGGAGTTCTTCGGTTCCTCGCAGCTCTCGCAGTTCATGGACCAGGCGAACCCCCTGACCGGTCTGACCCATAAGCGCCGTCTGTCCGCACTCGGCCCTGGTGGTCTTGCCGGCCACAAGTCCGGCTCCAGCCGCCGCACCAACGTGCCGACGGCCGTCCGCGACGTTCACAATTCGCACTACAGCCGCATGTGCCCGATCGAGACCCCCGAAGGCCCCAACATCGGCCTGATCGGCTCGCTCGCCCTCTACGCCCGCGTCAACGAGTATGGCTTCATCGAGGCCCCGTTCCGTCGTGTCGAGAACGGCGTTGCCACCGACCAGATCGACTGGATGACCGCTGACGAGGAAGAGAAGCACGTCATCGCGCCGGCCAACACGCCGCTCGATCCCAAGACCAACGAGTTCATCACGACCGATGCCGAGGGCAAGATCGTCCGTCCGCACACCGTGATCGCCCGTACCCGCGACTTCGACGGCTCCTTCGGCGCTCCCGCCGACGTGCCCGTCGAGGACGTCGACTACATGGACGTCTCGCCGCGTCAGATGCTCTCCGTCGCAGCCACGCTGATCCCGTTCCTTGAGCACGACGACGCCAAGCGTACGCTGATGGGCGCTAACATGCAGCGCCAGGCCGTGCCGCTGGTTCACCCCGCCGCTCCCTATGTCGGTACCGGCATGGAGCGTCGCGCCGCTCTGGACTCCGGCGAGGTCACCCTGGCCAAGAACGCCGGTGAGGTCATCTTTGCCGACGCCGCCAAGATCATCGTCAAGCATGCCGGCGGCATGGACGAGTATCACCTGGCCAAGTACCAGCGTTCCAACCAGTCCACCTGCATCAACCACCGTCCGCTCGTGCGCGTCGGTGACACCGTTGAGCAGGGCGAGCCTCTGGCCGACGGTCCTTCGACCGATCACGGCGAGCTCGCACTGGGCCAGAACCTCACCGTGGCCTACATGCCGTGGGAAGGCTTTAACTACGAGGACGGTATCGTCGTGTCCGAGCGCCTGGTGGCCGAGGACCTGCTGACGACCATCAACATCACCCGTCACGAGATCGACGCCCGCGACACCAAGCTCGGCCCCGAGGAGATCACCCGCGAGATCCCGAACCTCTCCGAGGACATGCTTGCCAACCTCGACGAGGACGGCATCATCCGCATCGGCGCCGAGGTCGGCCCTGGCGACATCCTGGTCGGCAAGGTCACGCCTAAGGGCGAGAGCGCTCTGACCGCCGAGGAGCGCCTGCTGCGCGCCATCTTCGGTGCCAAGGCCCACGACGTCCGCGACACCTCCCTTAAGATGCCTCACGGCGCTTACGGCCGCGTCATCGACGTCGTCCGCTTTAGCCGCGAGAACGGCGACGACCTGGCCCCCGGCGTCAACGAGCAGGTGCGCGTCTACGTCGCCCAGCGTCGTAAGATCCAGCAGGGCGATAAGATCGCCGGCCGCCACGGCAACAAGGGTGTTATTTGTAACGTTCTGCCGGTCGAGGACATGCCCTACATGGCTGACGGTACCCCGATCGACGTTATCCTCAACCCGCTGGGCGTTCCTTCGCGTATGAACGTCGGCCAGCTGCTCGAGTGCCACCTTGGCTGGGCTGCTGCCTGCGGTTGGGATACCGAGCAGGCCGACTCCGACAAGTACGTCCCCGGTCCGTTCTTCACCGCGACGCCCGTCTTCGACGGCGCCAAGGAGGACGAGATCGCCGAGGTCATCCGTCGTGCCAACAAGAACATGCTCAACAAGGCCACCGCTGCCTTTGGCGATCACATGCGCCCCGAGTTCGTCACCCAGCTTGACGAGCGCGGCAAGACCCGTCTGTTCGACGGCCGCACCGGCGAGGAGTTCCGCGAGCCCATTACCGTGGGTACGTCCTACATCCTCAAGCTCGGCCACATGGTCGACGACAAGATCCACGCCCGTTCGACCGGCCCTTACAGCTTGGTTACCCAGCAGCCTCTGGGCGGCAAGGCCCAGTTCGGCGGTCAGCGCTTCGGCGAGATGGAAGTTTGGGCACTGTACGCATACGGTGCGTCCAACGTCCTGCAGGAGATCCTGACCGTCAAGTCCGACGATACCGTGGGCCGCGTCAAGACCTACGAGTCCATCGTCAAGGGCGAGAACGTTCCTGTCCC
This sequence comes from uncultured Collinsella sp., assembly GCA_934646965.1. Taxonomy (GTDB): domain Bacteria; phylum Actinomycetota; class Coriobacteriia; order Coriobacteriales; family Coriobacteriaceae; genus Collinsella. The sequence continues at coordinate 20,785 of CAKUEZ010000019.1, forward strand.
GGGTATCCCCGAGTCCTTCAAGGTTCTCGTCAAGGAGATCCGCTCCCTCGCACTGGACATCGAGCCCATGCACGATGCCGACGAGGACGCCTCCGCACCTGTGACCGCCGAGGAGACCTCTGCTCTCGACGACCTGGCTGCGCTCGCCGGCGTTGACGCCGACGTCGAGGCCGAGGATGCCGAGACCGCCGAGGCACCCGAGGCTGTCGCCGCCACGACCACTGATAAGGAGTAGTTGACTGTGGCAGATTTCGAAGCTACTGATTTTGACTCGGTAAAGATCTCCCTTGCCTCCGCCGACCAGATCCGTTCCTGGTCGCACGGTGAGGTCAAGAAGCCGGAGACCATCAATTACCGTACCCTCAAGCCCGAGAAGGACGGCCTGTTCTGCGAGAAGATCTTCGGTCCCGCCAAGGACTGGGAGTGCTCCTGCGGCAAGTACAAGGGCATCCGCTTTAAGGGCATCGTCTGCGAGCGCTGCGGCGTCGAGGTCACCTCGGCCAAGGTGCGTCGCGACCGCATGGGCCACATCGAGCTCGCCGCTCCCGTGTCCCACATCTGGTACTTCAAGAGCCCCACGAGCTTCCCGATGAGCCGTATGCTCGACATCAAGTCCAAGGACCTCGAGAAGGTTCTGTACTTTGCCAGCTACATTATCACCGAGGTTGACTACGAGGCTCGCGAGGCCGACGCCGACGACCTGCGCGAGGAGCTCGCCGCCGATCTGGAAGAGATCGATGCCGAGTGCGCCCGTCAGATCGAGTCCCTCAAGGAGCAGGGCGACCCCGAGAACTTTGACGAGTTCTCTGACGAGGAGCCGCTGACCCCCGAGGAGATCGCCTCTGGCATCGTCGACATCGAGGAAGAGTGCAAGGACGAGAAGCAGCTCCGTACGGACGCCTTCAACGCCTTCATGAAGCTCACCGAGCGCGACCTCATCTCCGATGAGCCGCTGTTCCGCGAGATGACCCGCTACTACTCCATGTACTTCAAGGGTGGCATGGGTGCCGAGGCCGTCCGCGACCTGCTCGCTGCCATCGACCTCCCCTCCGAGGCCGAGAAGCTCAAGGCCATCATCGCCGACGAGGACTCCCAGAAGCAGAAGCGCGAGAAGGCCGTCAAGCGCCTCGAGGTCGTTGACGCCTTCCTGAAGGGCGGCAACAGCCCCGCGAACATGATCCTGGATGTCATCCCGGTCATTCCGCCCGACCTGCGCCCGATGGTCCAGCTCGACGGTGGCCGCTTCGCTGCGTCCGACCTCAACGACCTGTACCGTCGCGTGATCAACCGTAACAACCGACTCAAGCGCCTGCTCGACCTGGACGCCCCCGCGATCATCGTGAACAACGAGAAGCGCATGCTCCAGGAGTCCGTGGACGCCCTGTTCGACAACGGCCGTCGTGGTCGCCCGGTCTCTGGCCGTGGCGGTCGCCCGCTCAAGTCGCTCGCCGAGGCCCTCAAGGGCAAGCAGGGTCGCTTCCGCCAGAACCTGCTGGGCAAGCGTGTCGACTACTCCGGCCGTTCGGTTATCGTTACCGACCCCAAGCTGCTGCTGCACCAGTGCGGTCTGCCCAAGACCATGGCGCTGGAGCTCTTCAAGCCCTTCGTCATGAAGCGCCTGGTCGAGCTTGGCAAGGTCGAGAACATCAAGGGCGCCAAGCGCGCTATCGACCGCGGTGCCACCTTTGTGTGGGACATCCTCGAAGAGGTCATCGACGGCCGCGTCGTGCTGCTCAACCGTGCACCGACCCTGCACCGTCTGTCCATCCAGGCCTTTGAGCCCGTGCTGGTCGAGGGCAAGGCTATCCACCTGCACCCGCTGGTCTGCTCGCCCTTCAACGCCGACTTCGACGGTGACCAGATGTCTGTCCACGTGCCGCTGTCCAGCCAGGCTCAGGCCGAGGCCCGCGTGCTCATGCTCTCTGCGAACAACCTGCGCTCGCCGGCATCCGGCAAGCCGGTCAACATCCCCTCGCAGGACATGATCATCGGTGTGTACTACCTGACCCAGGTTCGCGACGGTCTGCCGGGCGAGAACCACGTGTTCTCGAGCTTCGACGACGCACTGCACGCCTATGACTGCCGCTCCGAGGTCGACATGCAGGCCAAGATCCAGGTCCGCGTGTCCGCCGAGAACGCCAACGTCATCAACGAGGACGGCACCCGTATCTTCCGCGTCAAGAACGGCAAGAACGAGTTCGTCGACTACGACGTCACCGGCAACAAGACCGCGCGCTTCGAGACCTCCATCGGCCGCATCATCTTCAACCGCCAGTGCCTGCCCGAAGACTATGAGTTCATGAACTACAAGATGGTCAAGGGCGACGTGGCCAAGCTGGTTGCCGACTGCTGCGATCGTTACCCCGAGGCCAAGGTCGGCCCGATCCTCGACGCCATCAAGTACTCCGGCTTCCACTACGCTACCCGCGCCGGCCTCACCATCTCGGTGTGGGATGCTCTCATCCCTGCCGAGAAGCAGGAGCTGCTCGATCGCGCCCAGGCCAACGTCGACCAGATTAACGAGTACTTCGAGGAGGGCTTCATCAACGAGACGGAGCGCCACATCGAAGTCGTTAACGAGTGGACCGCTTGTACCGACAAGGTCGCAGCGCTCATGCTCGACATGTTCGACGAGGAGAACCCGCTGTACATGATGGCCGACTCCGGCGCCCGTGGTTCTAAGACCCAGTTGCGTCAGCTCGGTGGCATGCGTGGCCTGATGGCAGACATGTCCGGCGAGACGATCGACCTTCCCATTAAGGCGAACTTCCGCGAGGGCCTGCTGCCGCTCGAGTACTTCATTTCGACCTACGGCGCCCGTAAGGGCCTGGTCGATACCGCATCCCACACCTCGGACTCTGGTTACCTGACCCGTCGTCTGGTCGACGTGGCCCAGGACGTCATCGTCCGCGAGGAGGACTGCGGTACGCACGAGGGCGTCACCTACAACCTCATCATCCCCGGCACCACCGACCTCAACACCGACCTCGTCGGCCGTTGCTTCATCCAGGACGTCGTGGCTCCCGATGGCACCGTGCTCTTTGAGCAGGACGGCTACATCGAGAAGGTCGCCGACATCCAGAAGATGGTCGATGCCGGCCTTAAGAAGGTCACCCTTCGCGCTCTGCTCACCTGCCGCTCCAAGTACGGCGTGTGCCAGAAGTGCTACGGCTGGGATCTTTCCACCCGTCGCCCGGTCGCTATCGGTACTGCCGTCGGCATTATTGCCGCCCAGTCCATCGGCGAGCCCGGTACGCAGCTTACGATGCGTACCATTCACTCCGGCGGCGTCGCTGGCGTCGACGATATTACGCAGGGTCTGCCTACGGTCAGCCGCATGTTCGATATCGTCGGCAACGTCAACGAGAAGATCCTGGGTCGCGAGGCCGAGCTGGCTCCGTACTCCGGTCACCTCTCGATTAAGCCCGAGAAGTCCGAGTACGTGCTGACGCTCACCGACTCCGAGGATCACACACGTGTTCTCGACGAGCGTCGCGTCCCCGCTTCGGTGCGCTTCATGCCCGAGATCGAGGATGGCTGCGAGGTTCGCGCCGGCGACCAGATCACCAAGGGCTTCGTCAACTTCCGCAACCTGCGCAAGCTGACCGACATCGAGTCGACGATGCACACCTTCGTCGAGAGCGTTAAGGACGTCTACACCAGCCAGGGCGTCGACCTGAACGACAAGCACATCGAGGTGCTCGCACGTCAGATGCTGCGCCGCGTTCAGATCACCAACCCCGGCGACTCCAAGTACCTGCTTGGTCAGTACGTCGATCGCTACGAGTTCGCCGACGAGGTCGAGCGCGTTGCCCGTCTGGGCGGTCAGGCTCCCGTGGCCGAGCCCGTCATCCTGGGTACGCTCAAGGTCGCGTCCAACATCGACTCCTGGCTGTCGAGCGCTTCGTTCATCCGTACCGCTGGCGTCCTTACCGAGGCTGCCATCGAGGGCAAGGTCGACCACCTGCTCGACCTTAAGTCCAACGTCATCGTCGGTAAGAAGATCCCGGCTGGTACCGGCCTCAAGCCCTACGCCAACGCCAAGCTGACGTATCGCACGGCCGACGGCTATGTCGACATCGACGGCCCGGCTTCGCCCAACGCCAAGTCGCTGCCCGAGTGGGCTCCTGTGGAGCTCAAGGATCTGGACGAGCAGCTCCCGCAGCAGCTCGACTGGGCCGGCTACGACGAGTTCGGTGGTGCTGACGGTTCGTTCACCCGCAACGGCCACACCATCTCCGCCGAGAAGGCTCGCCTGTACCTGTTCGACGACCTGGGCGTGTCGCAGCGCTGGACCAACAAGTTCAGCGAGGTCGGCATCGAGACGGTCGGCGACCTGGTCGGCAAGTCCGAGGAGGATCTGCTGCGCATCGATGGTATCGGTGCCAAGGCGATCGAGGAGCTCCGTGACGGCCTGGAGGCCCACGACCTGCTCTACATCCTCGAGAACAACGACGACGTTGCCGACGAGGAAGACCTCTCGCAGCTGCTGCAGATGGTCTTTAGCCCCGACGGTCCGGACGACATCCTGCTGGGCACCTCCGCTGCTCCGACGCATCACGCCGACGAGGACGAGGAGCTCCTGGGCGCCCCGATCGACGACAAGAAGGCTCCCGCCAACGGTGCCATCAACGAGGACATGGCTTCCCTCGACGAACTGCTCAACCAGCTCGTGGACACCGACGACGCCGAAGAGGCCAAGGACAACGACGAGGAGTAACTAGTTCCGCCGTTCTAACGAACGGCGGCGACCTCCGTCGCTGCGCGGCCCCCAGAGCTACAATCTGTCATTCAAAAGGCAGGACATGACCAAAAGGTCAATGCCCTGCCTTTTTCATGCCACCTTGTACGCTCTGGGGGCCGCTCGCTTGCGTATGCTCAACCTGTTGCGTTCTAATGATCCGCTGGACGGAAAACCTGCCGAAAAGGGACAGGTTTATTTTGGTTGGTTTTATCTGCTTGAATTTGAAACATTTCGTCCGGTCAAAGCGTATCTATGGTGAGGACCTCATCAAGAACCATCAACGTCACCGGGAGGTGATTATGGAAGAACGAGCTTTTAGACAGGCGGTTGAAGATCACCGAGATGTCGTGTTTCGGATCGCGTTGACGTATCTGCGCGATCGTGCCGACGCCGATGATGTCGCTCAAGACGTCTTTCTTAAGTTGCTCAAAAGTGATGGCCATTTTGAAAGCTGGGAACACCTTCGCCGTTGGCTCATTCGGGTCACAATCAACGAGTGCAAATCGCTCTTTCGAAAGCCATGGAGGCGCGTGGAGGATATTGAGAGTCTGACCGATTCGCTTTCGACGGCACAGGAGGAAACCAAGGCCATCCTGTTCGATGTCATGCGCCTTCCGGAGCGATTCCGTATCCCCATCGTGCTCTATTACTATCTGGGCTTTTCGACTTCAGAGATTGCCGAGTTATTGCATGTGCCGGCCGCGACCGTCCGAACGCGTTTAGCGCGCGGCCGATCAAAGCTTAAGTTCATCCTGGAGGAGGGCGACCGTGAAATCCAATCAAATCAAGCAGGCCTTCGAGTCCGTCCAAGCCGATAGCGATCTTGCCGATCGCGTTCTTAATGCTGCCGCAGGCGAGCCCCTTCGTCGAAAGGGTCACGCGAAGCCTCTGTACGTTGCCGTAATCGGGTGTCTTGTCGGAGTGCTGGCGACCGGAGGGGTCGCCTACGCCGTCGTCAATTCCAGTTATTTTGCCTCTGCCTGGGGAAACCATGGCAACGGAGAGTCCATTACCTGGACTCAAGGTGGCTCGTCGGGGACTAAATATACCTACACCAGAGAGTTTGGTGATGGTATCGCGCCCCAAAGCTTGGAGGGTTCAGTACAGAAGGTCAATCTGTCCGTCGAGGGCAACGGCTATACACTCGACATTCATGATATGGCTATCGATAAAAACGGTTGCGGTGCCGTGACGTTTACGTTGTCCAATCCAAATGGTGTTAACTACTACAAGCCGGCAGCAGAGACTGGCGAACTTGTTCTCTATGGTGAAGAAGAACAAGGCATCGGCACGCCCAGCATGAACTTCGGCGAGGAATGGGCTGATACTCGCTGCACCATTGATAAGGACACATCAAGCGATACTGTCATTAATGGCACGATGTACTTTGCCTCTATGGATCGCGAGCGAGGTTTGCAAAATGCGGTCACCTGGAATATCCAGTGGACCGAGGGCGAAGGTGAGGATGCGAAACTGTTTGAAGCATCGACGCCCGAGTTTAGCGTCGGAACATACGTCGATACCAAGGAACTTCACTCCGATGATTCGCCTCTCGAGATCAGTCCGTTTTCCATTCAGACGCATATCGATGATCTGGGCTATGAAGCAGTTGATCATAAACTGACCGTCACCTACAAGGATGGATCGGAGCAGATTATCGAAGATGACGACGCAGGGGTGT
>CAKUEZ010000020.1 GCA_934646965.1 uncultured Collinsella sp.
GCGCGGCTGACGACCTTCACGTGGCTGGCGACCATAAAGGCAGAGTAGAAGCCCACGCCAAACTGGCCGATGATGTCCACGTCGGAGCCCTGCTGCTCGGCATTCTCGGTCTTAAACTCCTCGGATCCGGAGTGGGCGATGGTACCCAGATTGCGCTCGAGCTCCTCGGCGGTCATGCCAATGCCGTTATCCGAGATCGTAATGGTGCGGGCATCCTTATCAAAGGAGACACGAATGGCCAGGTCGCCCTGGTCGAGCTTAACACTCGGATCCTGTAGGCTCTTAAAGTTGAGCTTGTCGACGGCGTCACTCGCGTTAGAGATAAGCTCGCGCAGGAAGATTTCCTTGTTGGTGTAGATGGAGTTGATCATGAGGTCGAGCAGTTTTTTGCTCTCAGTCTTAAATTGACGCATGTGCAGTCCTTTCGCGCTACCCCTGTCCGCAAAAAACGGCCCGGTTGCCCGAGCCGCATTGCAGACCTGCTATGTTCAGACTTAGATTTTATAACCCATTAGCGCGCATATATACATACGGAATTGAAAAACTGTATGTTGCAATGACCCATACGCCAAATGCCAAGGAGTGTCCCCGGCTGCCGGCAGAAAAGGAACGTCCCTACCTGTCGCCCAGCAGCTTGGCCATCCAGGCATGAGGCTGGCCCTCGTCTTCGTAGTCCACCGGGGCAATCTGCGTGTAGCCAGCCTTGGCGTAGAGCGGCAGCACGTACTCCTGCGCATGCAACTTTATGAGCTTGGCGCCGGCATCACACGCAGCAGCATCACTGGCCTCGACGATCTTGCTCGCCAGACCGCGCCGACGCATAGAGGGCAGCACGGCGACGCGCCCCATGATATAGGTCTCCCCCGCCGCGACGCCTTCGTCCAGGTCGCACGCCGGCGACATCGGGGCCTCTGCATCTGCCGCGCGCTCCAGTTCCTCGGGAAACACGCGCGAGCAGCCGGCGAGCTCGCCGTCCACGTACAGCGTCACATGGATGCAAGTCGGTGCCTCATCGATGGCGTCGAACTCGTTCTCGTAACCTTGCTCGTCCATAAAAACGGCGCGGCGCACCAGCGCCGCGTCATCAAAGCAACCCGTCTTAAGTTGGATATCCATAGCCGCCCCTTCATTCGATACGAACGTTAGGGACAGATTTTAGCGAAAATGAGCACCGCGCACGCTAAACTGCGCGCGAGCTTTTGCCAAGCAATCGTAGTGACCCACGTTATGAGCATCGCTCGCGATAAAGCTGTACAGGTTCTGATCGAACAGACGCTGCGCCGGCTTTTTCTCGCGGCCAAAGCGGCCGCCGGCGATAAAGTCTGCCGAAGCCTGCAGCTTGCAGCCCATATCGACCAGACGCTCCGCCACACTCACATCCTTTTGAACAGCGCGGTAGCGCTCGGGATGGGCGATGATCACCTGGTAGCCGCGGCACTGCAAATCGTAAATCGTATTCTCGTACTCTCTAAACGCATAGGCATCGGCATGCGTCGAAAGCTCGAGCAAAAACTCATTGGTTCCATCAAAATGCAGGTATTCCGCGGCATCGATGCCAAGCTCGACGAGCTTTCGGTGATTGACCTCAAAGCCCATCTGAAGCGGAAAACCGTCTGCGTTATCCCGCAACAGCTCAAAGGCATCCCACATCTTGTCGTAGTCAAAAAAGGGGTCTCGGCAGTGCGGGGTGCAGACAATTCTGGTTACGCCAGCCTGTTTGGCAGCTGCGAGCATCGCCAGGCTCTCATCGAGATCGGCAGCGCCGTCGTCTACACCCGGCAAGATATGACAGTGGATGTCGCGCATAGGTCGGCCTTAATCAACTAAACGTTTGCTCGGTTGGTAAAGATGCCCTTTTTAGAGGCGCCCTGAGCAGCGGAGCCGTTCTTTACCTTCTTACCTTCCTTGGTGTAGTAAGAATAGTAGTACTCGCTGCTCTCGGTCTCGCAGAAGTTCATAACGGTACCGATAAGCTTGACCTTCTCGGACTTCTTAAGCTGAGCGATAGCGTTGAGTGCCTGCTCGCGCTTGGTGAAGTCCTCGCGCACCACAAACAGCGTGCCATCGGTCAGGCTGGCAATCTCGGCAGCATCGATGAAGGTGCCGACCGGAGGAGCGTCAAAGATGACATACTGGAACTTGGCAGACAGCGCCTTAACCAGCTTGGCAAAGCGGTGAGAGACGATGATGTCAGCAGGATTGGGAATATGCGGCTCCGCATCGAGGAAGTAGAAGTTCTTCTGACCCGTCTCGACGATTGCCTGGTCAATGGAAATCTGCTCGGACAGAACTGCATAGAGACCGCCACGCGAGCGAACGCCAAGCATATCGGAAAGAGACCTGCGGCGCATGTCTCCCTCGACCAAAAGAACGCTCTTGCCGCTGGTGGCGATAGCCTGGGCAAGGTTGATGGAAACCGTAGACTTGCCCTCGTTGGGAATCGAGGACGTAACGGTAATGGTGCGGATGGGGTCGTCCACGCTCGCGAAGCGAATGTTGGCCAGAAGGGTCTTAGCGGCATTCTGTACAACGAGCTTATCGGTGTTCTTAGCCCTAGCCATGCCTATTTACCACCTTTCATAGCCGGAATTCGGCCGACAACGGGAATACCAAGGAGCTCTTCTGCCTCTTCGACACCGCGGATGCGCGTGTTGAGCATGTCCGCCAAAACGACGTAGGCAATTGCGATAAAGACGCCGGCGAGGAAGGCGACGGCAACGTACAGCGTGCGCTTGGGGCCACTGGGCGATTCGGGGGTCTTTGCCTTATCGATAACGTTGATGCTCTGAGCGGCACCGACGTTCTGGGCGACCGTGCTCACCGAGCTGGCCATGGCCCTTGCCACCTCTGCCGTCTCCTCGGCATCGGTACCCGTCACCGAAAGCGTGATGACGCGCGTCGTGGTCTCGGAGGAAACGGAAATCTTATAGTCGTCCAGATCGGCAAGGCCCAGATCCTTGGCGGCGCCACCCTTAACGCTGTCGCTATCGAGTAGCGTGGCGATATCGTTGGAAAGCATCTGGCTCGCCGAAAGATCGTTGTAGCTCATCTGACCGCTGTCGTCGGTCTTGGCGAGAACGTACATGCTCGTCGTGGCGGTATAGGTGCTGTCCATCATGGTGAAGGACACGATGCCCATGGCGACCGCGCAAATCACCGGAAGGGCGATGACCAGCTTAAGGTGCTTCTTGAGCAGCTGGAACAGTTCGAGAAGGGTCATGCAGCTTGCCTTTCATTTCCCTAGTTCATATCGACAAAACTGCTCGTATGATATCGCATCTTTCCGACCACGTTTGAACTCTATACATAAGATACAGTGCATACGGCAATGTTGCGCAATAATAACGCCGCATCGGCAGCCCTGGTGCGGCGTCAAAACAACGCGTCTGTCGCGTTGTTATGCAAATGATTCGTCTTGTTGCACAGGAAACGTCACCGTGATGGTCGTTCCCACGCCCAACCCACTCGATAGGTCGATCGCGGCATGGTGATACAGGGCGGCATGCTTAACGATAGCCAACCCCAGGCCCGTTCCACCGCGTGCCTTGGAACGGCTCTTGTCCACGCGATAGAACCGTTCGAACACCTTTCCCTGCTCCTCGGGCGCAATGCCAATGCCCGTGTCGGCTACCGCAAGGAACGGATGGCCCTCGTCATTGGTCCCGCACCGCAGTGTCACCGTACCACCGGGACGGTTGTAACGGATGGCGTTGCTCGCCAGGTTATAAATCAGCTCGTCAATCAGGCGAGATACGCCCTCAATGACCACGGGGTTCGTCTCATGGCTTATCGTCACGTTTGCCTGACGAGCGACCTGTTCAAGACGCTGTTCGACCGCAAAGATGGCACGCGAAAGCTCAATGGGTTCTGTGGAGCCAATGGGCACTGCCTCGCCCTCGGCCGCGCGTTCGGCCTCATCCAGGTTGGAGAGCGTAAGGATATCGTTGACGAGCGACGCCAGACGGCCAGCCTCGTGAAAGATGCGCCCACCAAAGTTGCGCAGATCGTCCTCGCCCTCGACCATGCCGTTCGCAATAAGCTCGGCATAGCCCGAAATCGCGGTAAGCGGCGTCTTGAGCTCGTGGGTGATGTTAGCCGTGAACTCGCGGCGCATGCGATCGTTATCGGCCAGCACTGCCATTTGGCGCTTAAGCTCCTGACGTTGTGACTCAATGCGCTCGAGCATGGGAACCATCTCGGCGTAAGCGTGCTCGTAGCTGCGACGCGGATGGTCCAGATCGACCTCTTGCAGCGGCGCGATGATGGCGCGGGATTCACGGCGCGCCAAGAAAAACGAGAGCACCGCTCCTGCCGCCGCGATAAGCAGCATTGGCGCCACAAGCGACAAAAGAATCGCTACGACACCGGGTTGGGCTTGCGCCAAGCGAACCACCTGACCGTTATCAAGACGCATGGCTCGGTACAGCATGATCTCATCGAGCGTAGAGCTTGAGCGCTCCGCGGAGCCCGCGCCGCTCTCAAGCGCCTCGGCGACCTCGGGACGATCGCCGTGATTGGGCAGCATGGCCGGCGATGCCTGGTTGTCGTAGGCGACCGAGCCGTCCTTGTTAATCAACGTGATGCGCAAGTCCTCGCGATCGAGGCTGCGAAGGAAGGCAATGGGTTCCCGCTGCTCGTTTAAGGCAGCGGCAATGAGCTCGGTTTCTTGCGAAAGGTTGGCGCTCGTGGCGTCCGCCAGGGTGTTTTGAACAAAGAATGCGCCCAGCACCGTAAACGCCACAATGACCGCCATGGCGCAGACAAAGATCGTCGCAAACACGCGATGCGACAGGGTGCGCTTTCCCTGAGGGGCGAAGACCACGAGTTACTCCTCCGATGCACTAGCCGCGTCGCCGGCATCTTCGGCGCCGTTATCGGCAGAAGGCTCGGCCAGGCGATAACCCACGCCACGGACGGTCTCGATAGCGCTGGCATGCTCGCCGAGTTTTTGACGGAGCGTCTGCACGTGCACGTCAACGGTGCGCGAACCGCCGTCAAAGTCCCAGCCCCACACGCTCTGCAGCAGCGACTCGCGGGTAAACACCACACCGGGCTTGCGCATAAGGTACTCGAGCAGGTCGAACTCGCGCAGCGTGAGCTTGAGCGGCTCGCCGGCAACGGTCGCCTCGCGATGGCTGGGCGAAAGCACGATGTCGCCCACGTTGAGCACATCGCTTGCCTGCTTGACCATACCGCCGCGACGCAGCAGTGCGCGGCAACGGCTGGCAAGCTCCATGAGCGAGAAGGGCTTGGTCAGGTAGTCGTCGGCACCGCCATCGAGCGCCATGACCTTGTCGAGCTCGGTGTCCTTGGCGGTAAGCATCATGATGGGCACCGTCGCCGTCAGGCGGTCGGCGCGCAGGCGGCGCATAATAGCCAAGCCGTCGGTGTCGGGCAGCATGATATCGAGCAGCACAGCATCGGGCACCCGTCGCGCCACGGCAGCTTTAAACTCGCCATCACACGAAAAGCCCTCGGCCTCGATTCCCTGCTTGCGCAGCGCGTAGACCGTCAAATCCCTGATGTTGTCATCGTCCTCGACGTAGTAGATCATGTTGAACCCCTTTGCGGCCGGTATGACCGCATCTTAACCCAAAGGCACCTGTACCAGATGGTATCAGCCAAAACGTCCCGTCAAATAATCCGCCGTGCGTGGATCGGTCGGATTCTTGAAGAGCTGAGCGGTGGGCGCATGCTCCACCAGCTCGCCCAGCAAAAAGAACGCGACCGAGTCGGAAATGCGTGCAGCCTGCTGCATGTTGTGCGTAACGACCACCAGCGTGCAGGACTCCTTGAGTTCGCAGGCCAGCTGCTCTACCACGAGCGTCGACACGGGGTCGAGCGCCGAGGTCGGCTCGTCCATCAACAGAATGTCGGGCTGCACGGCAAGCGCGCGGGCAATGCACAGGCGCTGCTGCTGTCCGCCCGAAAGACCCAGGCCCGACTCCCTGAGCTTGTCCTTGACCTCGTCCCACAGCGCGGCGCGGCGAAGCGAGTCCTCGACCAGCTCATCGAGCACGGCCCGGTCGCGTACGCCCATACCGCGGGGACCGTAGGCGACGTTGTCGTAGATGCTCATGGGAAACGGATTGGGGCGCTGGAACACCATGCCCACGCGCTGGCGCAGGCGGCAGATGTCGTAATCGCCCAGGATATTCTGGCCGTCGAGCGCAATCTTGCCCTCGATGCGACAGTCTTTGATGCTATCGTTCATGCGGTTAAAGCAACGCAGCAGCGTCGACTTGCCGCAACCAGATGGGCCGATAAACGAGGTGATCTGCTTGTCGCGGATCTTAATGGACACATCCTTGAGCGCATGATGGTCGCCGTAGAACAGGTCGAGGCCCTCGACGTCGATGCGCGTCGGCGAGGCGGCAAGGTCCTCCGCCGTGGGGCGAGTCGCATCCCCAACCTCACGCTCGTGCGCGGCCTCGGCCTGCGCCTCCATGAGTTCCTCTAGCTCCGTGGGCTCCATAGCCGCAGCAGCCGTCATACCGCATACCTCCATATCGATATCAATTCAGCAGTATCGATAGTAGGAATCGCGGCTCATATGCGCGTGAGCGCATTGTCAAGTGTTTGTAAGGACACGCTGGCTATGCGGCGGGCAGTTCGATGGTGAACACCGTGTGTTCGGGCGTCGATTCGCACGCGATGGTGCCGCCGTGTGCCGCGACGATTTCCCTGGCGATGGCAAGACCGAGCCCGGCGCCACCGCGATTGGTCGCACGCGCCGCATCCAAGCGATAGAACTTCTCAAAGATAACCTTGAGCTTGGCCTCAGGGATAGGATCTCCCTGGTTGATAAAGCGCACGCATGCGCCACCGTCTTCTTTGCGCGTAGCCTCAATCGTGATGGTCGAGCCCTCGTAGCTATAGGCGATGGCGTTTTTCATGATGTTGTTGAACACGCGGGCCATCTTGTCGCCATCCACGAGCACCGTCAGGTCCTCGCACACGTCAACATAGGCATCTTTGTGCTGCTCGTTAAGAATGGGATAGAACTCGTCGGCCACCTGCGCCAACAGCAATCCCAGATCAATGTAGCCGCGCGTGAGCACAATATCATGGAAGTCAAAGCGCGTGATATCGAAAAACTCCTCGATAAGCACATCGAGGCGGTGCGCCTTGTCGAGCGCCACGCCCGTAAAATGTGCGCGCTGCTCGAGCGGCAAATCGGGAGCCTCCTGCAGCAGCGATAGATAGCCCACCACGCTGGCAAGCGGCGTACGCAGGTCATGCGCCAAGTACGTGACCAAATCGTCCTTACGATGCGACTCGTCGCGCAAGGCCTGCCGCCCCTTGCGCTCGCGATCGCGCACGCGGTTGAGCGTGCCCTCGACCTCCAGGAAGTCACCGTCGATATCGTCCCAGGCGTCAGGATGATCGATCAGGCGGTCCTGGATACGGGCGGCAAGCACACGGTCGGCATGCTGTTCACCCTGCTCGTAGCCTTGGTAGTACAGGGCGCGGCCGCAAAAGAACAGGACACACACGGCGAGCGCCAAGACAAAGCCGAGCATGTTGAAAACAAAGCCGGCATCGAACAGCACCGGTCCCTCGATGCCGCCGAGCGCCATGGCGCCAATCGCCAACGTCATGACCCACGCCGCCCCGCCGATCACCACGCAGCGACGTGCGATTTCGAATCGGTCGATCAGCAAAAAGCCGATGAGTAGCACCGCCAAAATACCGACGATATTGTCGATGCCGACCAGCAACAGGCTCAGCAAAAAGAGCAGCACCGTCGCAAGCGCACGGTTATCGACGACCGCCCGAACATATTCAAAGAGCCGATCGGGCACCTCAAACGCCTGCCTATCGTCTTTTGTCATGTCCATATCCTCACAAACAAAGGCGTTATTCGATGATGTAGCCGACGCCCCAAACGTTTTTGATAAAGCGCGGCTTTTGAGCGTCGTCGCCGATCTTCTCGCGCAGATGGCGAATGTGTACCATCACCGTGTTATTCGAGCCGGGCATAAAGTCTTCGTTCCACACCGCGCGGAACAGGTCCTCCACGGCCACCACGCTGCCACGATGCTCGGCAAGATACAGCAAGATGGAATACTCGATGGGCGTCAGACGAATCTGTTTGCCGTCTACCGTCACGGCACGGGCGTCACGATTGATCTCGAGGCCGTCGAGTTGGATGGTCGGCGACTCGACGGCCTGTGCACGGCTGCCGTAGCTGGTGTAACGGCGAAGCTGGGCGTGGACGCGCGCGACGAGCTCCAACGGGCGGAACGGCTTGACCACGTAATCGTCCGCACCGAGCGATAGCCCCTCGATCTTATCCTGCTGGGCGTCGCGCGCCGTCAGCATAATTACCGGATAGGTATGACTGGCGCGAATCGTACGCAGCAGCTCAAAGCCATCGATATCGGGCAGCATGACATCCAGCAGCGCCAGATCAAACTCTTGCTCCAAAATCGCCTTTGCCGCATCGGCTCCGCTGTAGGCGATCTGGACGTCAAAGCCCTCTTTTGTAAGGTAGATGCCAACTAGGTCGGCAATGGCATTCTCGTCGTCGACCACCAAAATGCGCTCGTTCATGCGTGCTCCTCTCGCGCTCCATTATGCCCGAGGGGACGCTTACCACACACAACAAGCGCGGGCGATTAAGCCGTCCTTAAGCACCCAAGCGGCCGTTCGAGCACGAATGCGGGCCATGCGCGCGGCAAAACTCAACCTGAGTGAATGCATCAAGTTGATTTTGATATTTAATTACCACTTTTCTTTTCGAATCCCTTGAGACCCGCTATATCCATCTCTGATTGCAGGCGCTCAGACAAGGCTAGAGCGGAGATACCCAATGCACGCGCATAATCAAATTGTTCGTAAAGCTTAAGAGACCGCTCTCCTGTTTCAACCTTCGACACAAACGATTGCGGCACGCCAAGGGCGCGCGCAATATCGACCTGGGTCAAACCAGATTCTTTTCTCATGCGAGCGAGGCAACGACCGCACACCTTGTTAGCGTCAACGTTCATGCCGTCAAAGCTATATCCCGTATCTGGATATCCCAAATTAGGATACTCTTAGTTTATTAAACGGGGTTCTTACCCATTTAGCTCCTACCGATTGGAATGCGATGGAAATACTCGACCAAATAAAATCCCTCAAAGAGCTGCAGGAAATGGGGGCAATTAGCCAAGAAGAGTTCGATGAACAAAAGCGTCGAATTCTCGACCATCACTTTGATGGAGGTAGGTTAGAGACATCCAACACCTGTAGTGGGCAGGAGCCCTTTTGTTCCAACGCCGCAAACAACAATTCCCCTGCAGATTCAACGTCTCAAAAAAGCAAGGTAGTCGCCGGATTGCTTGCGATATGCCTTGGTGCCCTTGGCATCCATAAGTTCTATCTCGGCTATAAAAACGAAGGCATAGCAATGCTGCTAGGGACGCTGCTCGGATCGCTTTTAATTATCGGGCCTTTGGTCATGAACCTGATTTCCTTCATCGAAGGAATCATCTACCTCACAAAAACTGATAGCGACTTTGAAGCCCAGTATGTCCTCGGCCATAAGGGATGGTTTTAATTATGTTCATCAAGGCAAAATACCTACTTAAGAATAATAAGTTCGCATTAGTAGCAGCAATCGCAACCGTCTGTTATCTATTCTTCTCCTTCTATTACATTTTCCTTTTTAGTGATGGATCATTTGAAAATGGGTTCATTGGCGCCATCGATTTAAGTAGCCTCTTCTCCGGCATGGGTGACATCGAACATCTTTATGAAGTTGCGCTCTTGCCAATAGCGGCCCTATTGGTTTTCGTCAAAATTGCTTGGCGCCTTGCCATGACGGCACTACCCGTCTTTCTCATCGGGGTTTACCTATTCACGAGGCATATGGGAAAGCAATCTGTTCTATACGCAGCTCTTGTCTCCATAGCGCTATCAGACATCATTATCTTGTTGCAATCCTCCCCGTTTTATCTCCTGCCACTTGATCTTCTCACCATTGCCGTATATCTAATCGGCGTGAAATTCATCGACAAAACCGAGCTAACCCCGGCTTTCTGTTTTAGCGCACTCGTTCTCATCGCAGGATTCTGCTGGGGACTCAAGCTGGCCCCTTTTGTCCGAGGAAATGCTGATCCAACATACAACGTAAGCGCGCTGCTTCAATATGTTTCCCTTTGGACATTGTTCTCTATGGCCCTCTTTATACAGAAGCCCATTGATTCCAAATGCGTCGAAAGCGAAACTGAGCAGTCAAACAGTATCGTTGAAGACACTTCGCTGGTTTCAGATCATCCACGCAACAGCGCTACGCAAGTCCCCGTTGAGCAAACAATTGCCATGCTAAAAGAGCTCAAAACGCTTCTCGACGCAGGGGCCATAACACCCGAAGAGTACGAAAACTATAAGCAACGCATTCTAAATCAATAGCAGTATTCACAAGAAAGCCCACTATAGGACCGATTTGTTAGGAGCAGTCCCGATGCTCGATAAGTTTAAAAAGATGGATCTTCCGAAACAAGCCGCATGCACGATGGTGTCCGCTACTCTCTGTGCATGCTTGATCGGTTATCTAGGCTCTGTTGGCTCAACTGTTGCGCCGTATGGCGCTGGCGCAAATCCCGTTGTTCCAGAAATATCGTCAGTAATACTAAACGCAAACACCTTTTCGGATAATGGCTATGACTACGACGACTACGATAGCGATTACGATTGCTATGAAATCAGCGACGAATATGGCGACAATGTTGCATCCCTGTACTACAACGATGACGGCTGCGATATCAAGCTCTACGTAGATGCAGACGGAGACAATTGCGACGAGACTCTCGAAGAACTCTCCAGTGCAATCATCCTCGCCTGCGACCCCACGGTCGGAACCTATGCTGCGGCAAGAGAATTATTTAGAGATTCGCTGTTCTCTAGCTGCGACCACAATGGAGTCACCTATAGAGCGGACGACGACAGCAGCATTAACTACATTTTCGAGCTTAAGCTTGAAAATGGCTCAGAGGATTAGTTTCATAGCATCTGACGCGCAAACCACGCCACAGATACCACCATTTCGTAAAGGATTCACGGCCCGCTGTTTCGCAGGATATACTTGAACAACTATGCATCCATCGTCGAAAGCGAATAGCTGTGTCTTCATATCCCTTTCGTAGTACTGTCCGCCCTCATGCGCTTGCCGCCGCATTCGCCTGCGCTATCGCCCTTGTCGCCGGCTTGCCCACAGTCGCCGGCGCACAAGTGCTCACGACCGACGACGTCTGCGGCAAGACCGCCGATGCACGCGGCATTACGGCCGAAAATCTCCCCGACATCGAGGCCGCCAACGCCATTGTCATGGGCAAAGACGGCACCGTCTACTATGGACGCGGCGCCGATGAACAGGTCAAGATTGCCTCGATCACCAAGGTCATGACCGCGATTCTGACCGTCGAGAACTGCAAAATGGACGAGAAGATCACGGTGAGCAACGAGGCCGCCACCGTGGGCAACTCGACCGCCGGCCTGCTCGAAGGCGACGAGCTCACGGTGGAGCAGGCCCTGCGCGGCCTGATGATCCCCTCGGGCAACGACGCCGCCATCGCGCTTGCCGAGTACGTGGGCAAAAAGATCGACCCCAAGACCAAAGACGCCGAGGCCACCTTTGTGAAGGCCATGAATGAGCGCGCTAAAAAGCTCGGCTGCACCGGCACGGTTTTTGAGAATCCGCACGGCCTAGATTTTGACGAGTGGGCCGGCGATATGCACTCGACCGCACATGACGTGGCGCTCATGATGCAGGAGGCCATGAAAAACGACACGTTCCGCGAGATCGTGGCAAGCGAGGACTCCTGGATCGAAGTAACAGGTGCCGATGGCTCCGACCATTCACATTCCATGGATACGCATAACATTTTGCTCGGTCAGGACGGCAACATTGGCGGCAAGACCGGCACCACCGACGACGCGGGCTATTGCTTTACGAGCGCCTACGATCGCGACGGCGACGAGGTCTACACCGTGGTTTTGAACTCCACCACCACTGACCAGCGCTTTACCGATACGGCAACCCTCGCCAACTGGTACTACGGCCACAAGGTTACGGTCGCGATCGCCAATACACAGGAGAAGACTGCCAACGGCAATCCCCTCATGGCGCGTATTGGCCAGACCGACTGGACCGATAAGACGATTGACGCCACGCTCGCCGACCCTACGGCTCAGACGACCGTGTTCTCGCTTGCCGGCGAGGTGACCGAGAAGGTAACGTATGACGACCTTTCGGGCACGGTGCACGTGGGCGACAAAGTAGGCAGCGTGACGCTCAAGCAGGACGGCACCAAGATTGCCGTCGTGGATCTGGTTGCCGACGAGGAAGGCTCGGGGCCAAACCCCATCGAATGGCTACTCGTGAAGCTTGACCGCCTGAGTCGCCGCATCGACAATCGCCCGCTCACGGCCGAAAGCGAGACTGTAGCCAAGGCACCCGAGCTGTAGGGCTGGGGCGGTATCGAAAACAAACCCAACGAGGCGTCCAAGCGGGCGCCTCTTTTTTTGAGGATTCGAATCCCCAGCATACGTTCTCCGCACAAAAAAGGGCCCCGAGTGGAGCCCTTCTTCAAATTCATACTGGCGGAGAGCTGGGGATGTCCGGGCATGCTTCGCATGCCCTCCGGCTTCAAAGCCTGGCGGCTTTTCGCCCACGGGCTACAAACGCTTTCGCGTTTGCTTAACGCCCGTGCCCTCTCGGGTTCGAATCCCCAGCTTACTTAGTTGATATTAAAAAAGGGCCCCAAATGGGACCCTTCTTTAAAGTTAAACTGGCGGAGAGCTGGGGATTCGAACCCCAGATGCCCTTTTGGGGCATACTCGCTTAGCAGGCGAGCACCTTCGGCCTCTCGGTCAGCTCTCCGTAACAGCCGTTCTATAGTAACCAAACAGTCGAGGATGGGCAAGGGGGAATTTTGAGGCGATTCCATTTTGCCGGCAAACGTCTCAGCCAATCATCTCGATCTGTAACAGTTACAGGACAAAACTGGGTCCAGATGTTACAGATCGAGACAAACAGTCTGCCCCTTTGCCAACATCTCAATCTGTAACATCTACAGGCCGAATCTTCGTCCAGATGTTACAGATTTAGACAAATGGTCGGCGCCATCCGCAAATGTCTCAATCTGTAACAGTTATCGGCTAAATCGGCCCGTAAACGTTACAGATCAAGACAAACCAATCCCTCGAAACACGGCGTCTCAATCTGTAACGCCTGCAGACCGTAATCCCCTCTCAAAACTTACTCAATCTTGGCCCAATCGTGGCTTGCAAGAAGTTTGCTGTTCTCTGTCGAGGCTTGATATCTGGCGTCAAACTCATCGCGCATTGCGCCAGCATTCTGCCAACCAACGACCGTCTGGTCCGGCTGCTTCTTGCCATTTTCTATGCTCATCACCTTATAGGAATCCTCCTCATCAGACGAGTCGTCATAGTTGAGTTGCAGAGCATCCGCCAGACTCATTTTCCCGCCTGCATAATCAAAGTAGTAGCTTGCGCTATACCTGTCCTGCCTCGTCCTCAGCGCTATCTTTCCTTCATCACAGAGTTCGATACCTTGCCCTTCCCCCATGATGAGAAAACCGTCCTTGGACAGCGTTGCGGTCGCCATTCCGTCACCGATGTTGTCGTAGATAGATTTGGCTTTGCCGTCCTCAAAGTAGTAAAGGTTCACGAGGCCTTTGCCTTCGCTTTCCGTATAGGCCAGTTCTTGCGCCACGAACAATTCGTCTACGCCGTCACCATCGATGTCCTTCTCCAAGTAATACGCCTCACAGTTTTCCGGATCAACGCTCTTGTAATAGACATAGATACCCATATAACTTTGGCCGTCCATGAGAGTCTCTAGTTTCTTTGACGACTCCTCATCGCCAAGCCCCGTCCCCTTCTCATCGCAGTACGCTCCATACTGCCTGTACACATCGATGATTCCCTCATAAGCCTCATGTGCCTTATCGTTCTGAGCCGAGGCCGTCTCCTTATTCGATCCGCCCCGGTCTTCGCCTGCGGGCTCGTTCTTCTGTTCGAGTGCCGGAGCCACAAAGACCTGGTATGCCTTGCACAGGGCGTATGCCGTGCCCGCGGCGGCGATCATCGCGGCGAGGATGATGGCGAACGTGGGGACCATCGCGCGGCCGATCTGGCGGCGCTCCGTCAAGAACGAGGCGAAGGACGAGCGCTGCGGCGCGACAGGAGCATCGAGCGGATACTGTACGCTCTGTTGAGCATAGGCGGCATTCTGGGGCTGGGCGGGATACGGCCCATGGCCCGTATTGGCCGCCGAGCCTGCGATTCGACAACCGCAGTTACCGCAAAAGTACGCACCCTCTTCGATTTTGGAACCGCAGTTCGTGCAAAACATCGTTTCCCCCACCTGATCCGCATCGATCGGCTCATCGCAACGTGAACATCAACCGTTATGAGCCATTCCATCATAAAGTGCCGTCAAGCATCTCCCGACGGCACCTTAAGTAATAATTTGAGCCTATCGAAGCCCATTGATGGCGTCGACAACCTGCGCCTGGCCGTACGCCATGCGGTCGGCGGCATTCTCGGCATGAATGCGCACGTTGGTGTCGTACTTGCGAGCGCTCAGCAGCCTGTTGATGTTATCGGCAATCATATCGGCCTTGTTGCGCTCAAAAACCACCAACGGAATAAGAACCAGCTCGCCCGAATCCATGGAAATCGACACGTACGAAATCAACGCGTTCAGCACCATAAGCACGCCGAACGCCATGGTCGCCAGAACGAGCAAGATGCTGTCCGGATCTCCCAAGCTGCACAGGCCAATCAGAGCGATCACCACGCCGATCAGCAAGTTCTTGATGTCGACCTTAAAGTCGCTCACCGTTGACGTGATATGGGCAACATCGAGCGTACGCTTGCGGCGACCGAGCGGAATCACGCCAAGGATCGTATTAGGCACCTGCGCAATCACGTTATCGTTAGTGAATTCGATACTCCCCTTAAGATAGAACGTGATGTACGAGGTAATGAACTCGATGGTTCCAAGGCCGGTGCTCTGGGGAGCATAAAAGGTGTGACGGCTGTTGGCGGCCACATCCTCCAGCGTCGCCTCCGCCGCGACCGTGGGCGTTCCGCACACGCCGCAGAACTTGGCGCCTTCGTTGATCTGCGATCCACACTGCTTGCAATACATGATGGGGTCCTTTCTGCTGTCCCTCTTCCTGACGCCACATAAGATACGATTTGCAGCAACCCAATTACAGTGATTATAACCGGGTAATTTTTTGCTATACTTCACATAGACAAAACAGCAGGTAGGAGCGATATGTTCAACCTCTCGCAAACCAAAACTGTCCAAGGCTTCATCCCTTTTAAAGGCGTCAAAACCATCGGACCGCAAGTCGGACAGACCCCGAGTGATACGTTGCTCGCCTTTGACCTTTATCGTCCCGTCGAGCTCAGCGAGCTTAAGCAAAACGCATCGCCAATGCACAGTGAGCGCCACGCCGACCTGATAAAACTCGCTTCGTGTGTTGAACCAACCGGCACCCCCGAGTCCCCCATCCGCATGGACGTGGACAACATTGTCGACTTCGCGCGCCAGACCGGGCCCCTCTTTGGCGTTCGCGACACCGAACTTGTTCGCGATTGGGCGTATGCGGCCGTATCGGCACTTGTTGCGGTGCGCATTCAGGAGTTCCTCAACGGTAACTGCAGCATTGCAAAAGTCAGCGCCATTCGGCAGATAGATAAAGTCGTCATCACAAGTGAAGCCGACAGGTCGTCGTTCTCCATGTACTCGATTTACCTCGGTATAAGCGGTGGCTACGCGGCATGCTTCAAGAGTCTGCCAATCATCCGTCGCATCGAATCGAACGACGGCTTTTTCTACGCCTTTGTCTCCGCGACGGGAGATGCCGCCGGATCCGTCGTTGAATTCCGCGTCTTTTCCTTTGACCATGAGCTAACCCTGGAAGACTTCGAGACCCTCAAGCTACTGCTCGCCCTGAGCGATGACGACTCACGCGCAGCGCTGCAGCATCTCAAACTTGTTCCCAGCGAACAGAGCTACTACGACATCGCCCCCGATGCGAGCATCGTTCCGCAAAACAGACCCCTCGACGACACCGACAAGGGAGCGCTCACCGCACTTGTCCAAGCACTCGTGATTGCACATCTCTCCGGTGCGCACGTCGACGTGTTCCAAGGCAGCGAGTCCACCGGATTTCTTTCGTTTGACAGCTATCTATCCTGGTTGTGGTTCGATTTTTCGCGCAAGCTCAGCACCGTGCGCATCGGGTACTGTGAACAGTGTGGACGCGCCTTTTCGCTCGCGGGACATCGCGGCATGGAGCGTAAATACTGCAGCGAAAAGTGCAAGACCGATGCCAAGAACGAAAAGACCCGTCAGGAAACGCTCGAGATACGTCGTCGCTTCTCTCTGGGCCAATCGATAAACGAAATAGCCGAGGCGACCGAGCGCCGTCCCGACTACATTCGCAAACAATTGAGTAAATGGACTCAGCTCAAGCACGAGCTAGAAGACGATCTTGCCGAAAACGGATTCAACGGTTCCAACCTGCTTAAGCGCTGTGGATCCGAGGGCCTCAACCTAGACCAGCTCCTCAACAGCAAGCGAAAAGCCGAGCTTAAACGGATCGCGAGCGGAAGGTAGGTGAGCTGGACATTGGCGTTGCCGAATTCGCAGCGGCGAGTTTAACAACTTTAGCAAACTTTAACAAGTTTAACAGCTGGTCTTACAAAAGCTCAACTTGGCTGTAACCGAACAAGGGCGGGGAATCAGATGATCCCCGCCCTCGCCAAATTAAACGGCTTACCTACGCTTTCTCAAGCTTTGATAGCGTATCCGCAGTCCTTTGTTGGACATCTTGCAAGGATAAATAGGTCGAATCTCGATACTCGTTTCGCGTCATACTGAAATCCAGCAATGCGTAGGCTGCATGCTGATTGTAACTTTCCAAAGCATCCGTATACTCCTTCTCCGATGCAGGCTTTCCCTGTACAAGACAGAAAGATTCGAAACCCTCGGACGTGTATTGGCCGGCAATTTCCATTGAAATGTCATCCTCAAAAGCATCGCCCTTTTTGCCGCGCATCGTCGTAATTGAAGCAGAAATGACATTGCCTTCCTCACACATGGCCTTCATCTGATCGCTCATCATATACATGTTGCTCTCGATAAAAATCTTGCCAGATTTCTCCGTAAGAGAGAGGTACTCACCGCCACCGTTGCTGTGATCAACCCAGTGTTGTTCATATATACGCTTCAGACCACCATCGACATAAGACCATACCTCGACCTCATAGGGCTTGGTCGAATCTGTCCCGATCCAGTCCATCTGGGATGCACTCTCATCCAGGTCGCACGTTATTGTTAGCAGTTCGTCATTTCCATCGTTGTCGAAATCAACCAAATCCGCCACGCAAAAACCCGTCAGTGCATAACCGTACGTCTCAACAACACGTGCCTCGCCATATTTATTGAGATATTCTCGGCACTTTTGGTTGTATGCGCGATATGCGGCAACTTGGGTAGGGTCCGCATCTTTCCCGCCCGCATTATCCTTCTTGGTATCCGCGGCAGCATCCTTGCCAGGAGCTTGAACAGTAATTTCGGTTTCCGCCTCAGATTTACGGTTATCGCTCACAATTTTTACCGGAATCGAATACTCGACCTTCGTCTGCCTGTTGGTCACCTTGAGCGTGTACGACCCCTCTGCGGCGTCCTTGAACTTCCCTATCGAAAAGCCTGATTCGCCGGTCACTTTAACTTTCGAAGAGCGACCATCCTCATCAATGAGCTCCGCCACAAAAGACGTAATTTTATTACCGTCTGAGTCTGTAGGAATTACCTTGGTATCGAGCGCGCAAACCACCGACTCCTTTTGGCCGAACGTGACGATATTGCCACCGGAGCCGTTAAAGAAGAGTTGCCAAGACACCAGCGCGATCACAATAATCCCGACGACAATTCCAACGATATAGAGTGCCTTGGGCTCTTTCCTCTGCGGAGCCGCAACTTGAGATGCGGCATTTGCCGCGGTCGACGGCTGTAGGGGTTCGCTCATCTGCGGGGTCTCGGAGGGCGCTTGTTCAACCCTCTCGAATTCTGGCTCCACCTCAACAGCTTCGTCAACAGCATCAGCCATCGAGGGGCCGGCCTCATGCGTTTCGCCAGAAAGCTCCGATGGCGAAACATTCACCTCCGTTTTTTCGCGAACTTCAGCCAACACCTGAGCCGCGCCTTCTAGCGAAGCACCGCACTCAGTGCAAAACTTTAAATTGTCAGCGAGCTTAGCGCCGCATTTTGGACAGAACATGGCTTGCTCCTTGCTAGATCAACGGCTGCCAAGCTGCCGAAGTGTCAACCGGATAGGCATCTATAACTTTTTTGATCAATGCGCTGCAATTGGTCAAATCGGCGCTGTTCGAGATACCCTCAAACGAATCGCTCGCTGTATCGTTAATTGCCCCTGAGCATTCAACAGTTGCAACCTTCGTCTCCACGTCACAATCCTGCGACATTGTCGTCTCGGTCTCGAAATGTCCTTCAACAAATCGGCTGAAGTCCCAACTATTTATTGCCCATCCGCTACTGCCCCACTGACAAATAACATTGTCCGCACAGAGCTCCATGGATTGTCTGTAGCCCGTTACGGCAGCGAGGCCTTTAGCTTGATTGTCCTCAAAAGTATAAATAGCCAGTACATATGAAGACGGGTTACTAATCCCCGCATCATCACCTGCAAAGCTAAATAAAAGTTCATCAACCCCGTCCCCGTCTAAATCCCTATAGAGATAGCGCATTCCTTGCACGGTTATGCCAGTCCCCTGAACATCTATAAAGTAATTAAACAGGGGGTATTTAGAATCTTTCTGGCAATCAGTCCAATATGGCGATTCCACAGCATCGTCGTATGAGAATCCGTTATCTTCATAGCCTTGGGTTAGAGACCCATCAGCAAATGCCTCACGGTATTGATTTAATACCTCATCGTAGGCAATGTGGGCTTCCTTGTTTGCTTTTTCCTTATCGTCATCCCCTGAAGCCTCTTTCTGCTCCTTGTTCTTTTTCGCCGTCTGCTCCTGCTGGACGGGCTCCTGGATACGGGGCTCGACAACATTCTTGTAGAGCATGAATGCAGCGTAGGCGATGCCTGCGGCGGCGATAAAGCTTGCGATGATGAGGGCGAACGTCGGCACCAGACGGTTGCCGATCTGACGCTTTTCCACGAGGAAGTCGAGCATATTCGAGCGCTTGGGTTGTTGGGGTGCCGGCGCCGGGGAACCAAAGTTTACCGGGGTCGCAGGGCCTGCGGGATTAACGCTTTCAACCTGGTTCACTTGCGCCGACGCAACAAAACCGCCTTGATGCAGCGCGTCAAGCGGAGCACCGCAACCGGTGCAGAATCTTGCGTTGTCCCCTACTTTTGTTCCACATACCGGGCAGAACATCGACGTCTCTCCTCCATCGCGGCGGCCCCGTATGCAACCGCAGGGCCGCCATCCGTCTTAAATGAATCGCTCTAGTTGTCCTTGGTCAGCGTATAGGTGTCGTAGTAGTACGACCAATCAAAAATGCTGCTCGGCTGATAGGACGTGTTGATCTTTGCGGCGGCATCATCGCCAAAGCTCAGCGAAAACGTCACTTTGCCGTTTGCGTCTTGGGGGCACTCATAGTCATCCGAAGGATACGACCACGAGGAATTAAACGTGAACACCATATTGAACGGAACATCGGTAAGCACGGTATCGCCGGCATCGGAATCCTCTGCGTTATCGGGCGTCTTGTGATTATGCGCCACGCCACTAAACGTCCCCTCGACCTCGCCGGTCTCATCGTCAACCTTGGTAATCGTCACCTTAACGGGATTCGCCTTGCCACCAAAGCATTCCTCGCTACTTGATTGGCTCTTAAACTTGCCGGTCCACGTTCCCACGAGCTTCTGATAGCTCACCTTGTCGATATCATCGCTCGCATCAACGGAATTGAGTTCCCAACCATTACCGCCATAGACAAACTTAGCGGTGATAGTGCCCTTACTTTCGCTGTATGTCGAGCTCGACTTGCAAGAGATCTTTACGGTATCCGTTGCCTTTTCCGAGTTAAGGTCGCTTTTCTTAACCTTAAAATCGCCGTTGTCATACAGCGAGGACAGGCTCATGGAATAGCCGTTTGCATCAGCCGTACTCAGAATCGTCCCCATATTCTTGATGACCTTTTTCTCGTCGACGCCCCCGGTTACCTTGGTTCCCGTTGTATCGAGTTCGGATCCCGTAAAGTAAATCGTGTCCCATTTGCCGTTGGCTTTGACCAGGTTGATATTGCCCTGCTTGGTGACCTCGGAGTCATCGTTGGCAAAGACGACCTCGACCCTTGCGGAGTATGGATCGGTAATCCTAACGCCCATGACCTGATAGCTCGAGACGCCCTGCATATTGCCCTTTTGCTTGCTGAGCACCTTGACCGACTTGATGGAGTAATCGCTACCGTCGCTCCACATCGAGCCGGTGCTCATGTCCTTGGTCGAGACGTTCTCGCGCACGATCTGCTCAATTGTGCCGTTGGAGGGGCCGCTGTTCAGGAACATGACCACGACAACAACGGCAACCAGGACGACTGCGGCAACACCGCCGATGATTGCCTTTTGCTTCATGGGAATCGCAGCAATTTTGGAGCCCACGCTCGAGTTGGCAGGCAGGGACTGCACATTGGTCGGAGCGGCGTATGGCGCAGCGTAATCAACATTCTGGAACGCCTGATTGCCTGCCGGCTGTTGCGAGGGAGCAGGAACGCCCTGCTCGAACGCTGTGCCCTGATTCATGCTCTGGCTCGTCTCCGAAGCGCCGGGTGCACCCGGCGCTGCAACAACAGGAGTCAGCGGCGTTCCGCAGGCATAGCAGAACTTGGCATTCTCGACGTTCTTGGCTCCACAATGAGGGCAATACATACGATCGCTCCCCTTCCCCTTTTCTCGATCGCGTACGCGACCATCCCTTTGCTGATTCACAAGATATGTGAAACGGCTATCCCTTAAAAGAGATTTTAAGCGGGTAATTATTTGAGGCCGCCGGACAAATAAGGCACTGTTGCACAACACCAATTATGAATGTGATTATACGGCGAGAAACTTCTCCTCTGCCCTCTTTGCCACGACTGCATTCGCCAGACCAACCTAACCCGGCATGGCTAGCCTTGTGAATCCCAAGTGCATGGTGTCCTGTTATAGTAATTCATACCTTAATTCGTTATAGTTTAATTAGTTATACCTTATCTATATGAAGGTGATGCGAATGCCGTCTTTTGTTGGCCGAGGGTGCGAGCTCACTGAGCTCGAAACCGCTTACTCCAGCGACTCTTTTCAATTTGCCGTCGTCTATGGACGTCGCCGCGTTGGCAAGACAAGCCTGCTCAGAACCTTTGTCGCTGACAAGCCAAAGGTCTGCTTCTTCACAGCACTCGAGACGACCATCGGTGACAACGTTCGCCTGCTCAACAAAGCCTTATCGGAAATCGACCCAGCCTTTGGCCTGATGACTCCCGAGCCAACGACGAACTCCATCTGCAGCGCACTTACCGCCGTCTTCGAGATTGCCCAGAGGGAGCGTCTGGTTCTCGTTATCGATGAATATCCCTATCTTGCTGCCTGCTACCCGGGCATCTCATCGTTCCTTCAGGTTCTCATCGATCAAAATCGCGAATCGAGCAAACTATTCCTCGTCCTGTGCGGGTCTTCAATGAGCTTTATGGAGCATCAGGTTATGGGCTACAAAAGTCCCCTGTATGGACGCAGAACTATGCAGATTAAGCTCAAACCTTTTTCAGTTTTCGATGCTAAGAAAATGCTCCCGAGGGCCGATGCCCAAAAGCTCGTCGAGCTCTATGCGGCCGTTGGCGGCATCCCTATGTATCTCAGTCAGTTCGACGATTCGGATTCGACAGCGGGTAATCTTGCCAAGTATATCTTGCGCCAGGGCGCCTACCTGCATATCGAACCCGAAAACTGCCTGCTTCAAGAGGTGCGGAATCCCGCCATTTACAACGCCGTTATTTCTGCGATTGCCAACGGCTACGTGCGGCCCAAGGAAATTGCCGATACCACTGGCCTCAACAGCCCGCAAGTTTCTCAATTACTTGACGCCCTTGCTGAGCTTCAACTGGTTGAGCGCGTAACGCCTCAAGTCAATGCCAAAAAACGTCAGGTTTTCTACCGCATCAGCGATAACCTCTTTCGTTTTTGGTACCGCTTCGTCCCTAAATATGCCGGAGCGCTCGAGGTTGGGCTCGAAGAGCAGATCGCAAGCGCGATCATTAAAGCTGATTTCCCAACGTTCGTTGGGCCGGTTTTCGAAGACGTTTGTCGCCAGTGGCTAGCTCAACAAGTAGCTAACGGCAGCTTGAATGTCTTGTTCAAAGGAATTGGAACGTGGTGGGGAACCAATCCTCAAACAAAGCAGCAGGAAGAAATCGACATCGTGTTCGAAAGCATCGACAGCGGGCTCATCGTCGGTGAATGCAAATGGCGAAATGAGACTGTGGACGCTGACGTGCTCGATACGCTCCTGCGACGCAGCATCCTTTTGGGCGAGCACATCGAGCGGTACTACGTGTTCTCAAAGGAGGGCTTTACCGATAACTGCCACCACCGCGCTGCGGCGATCGGCAATGTCAAGCTTGTTACACTCGAAGAGATGCTGGGGTGACGGTTTTCGGTTCAGGCCGCCCCGCACCTTCCGTTTTGTTCAGTATGTTAAACAAATTGGAGGCATTTCCGTTCACCATACTGAACAAGTTCGCTTTTCAATGCGGAAACGGCAGGCCAGCCATCCCTATCCCAGCGAGCGGTTGAGGGAGCCGAGTTCGTCGTTGCCCATGGTGCGCCACATTTGATAGATGCAGCCGCGCGCCAGGAAAAAGAAGCCGTTATCGACGAGTTGCACGGCGGCATCCGCGAGTTGATTGGTCACGGCGGGCACCGGCGGCAGCTCAAGACCTGCCTTGCGGATGGTTTCGACAGCCTCCTCAAACGCGGGCGGTTTGATGACACCCATCTCGTTCATAAGGCCCTGCATTTCCTCCTGCGCGCTACCGCCCGACTCCTCGCCGCGCGGCACCAGGCGGTAGCACGCCAGCGCCAGCTCAAGCTGGTCGCAGTTCCAATAGGCAAACGCCAGGCGATAGAACAGGTAGCCAATCGAGGGGCGATCGCTGGCGATGCGCAGGCCGTGGCGCGCCACCTCGATAATTTCGTCATAGCGCTCCAGGCGTGCCAGCACGTTGATCAGGGCAAAATGAGACTGCATGGACGAGCGCGCCAAATCGTAGAGACGACGCACCTCGGGCAGTGCACGCTCAAAGTCCTCCTGTTCGGCGTAAAAGCTGCAGATCTCGTGCTGGGCAAAATACAGCGCATCGGGAGCGCGAAGGATACGCACGGAACGATCCTCCTCCATCACCGGCAGCACCATACGCACCAGCTGGTTGTCGCAGAACTGGGTCTGCACCGGGCCCGTCGCCAAAAGCTCAGCAACAGTACACTTGGCTTCCAGCTCCTCGACAAGGCGAGAAAAGCCCTCGAAAGCACCAGCTCGGTCAACTTTGGATTGCTCGCGCAGCTCGACGACACGGGCGACATATGGATCGTTGTCCTCCTCCATGACCTCAAGCTCGTCAGCTGTATCGGCGAGCAGCAAATCGCGAAGCGCAGGCGGCAATGGACGATGGTCGTCGCGCGGGCGAGCATGGGCCTCCGCAGGCTCAATCATGTCCGGCGCATCTGCCTCATATGCCTCGAGCAAATGCTTGCAGGGCATGTCATCCATGTCCATCGTCTCGAGGTCTTTGGCGACGGAAACGCAATCGGCCAGATAGGCCGCACGGCCAAAGGAATATGTTGCGACGATGCGCTCGCCCTGCTCGCCGTCGGGAGCCGCAATCTGCACGTAGCAGCGCGTGATGCAGGAGCCCGAAGCAAAGCACGCCGCCGCGAGTGTAAGCGCAATACGCGCATCGTGCTCAGCGGCCCATGCCGCACGCTTAGGCTCATCCACCTCGCGCCAGGCGTCATCTTGAGCATCGTATTCGCGCTGCGGCATAGCATCGACAACCGTGCGACCAAATCGCACCAGCATGATCCCCTCGGCGATGTTCGCTCGGTAGGTATAGTCGAGCCGCGTGACCACGTTGAGTGCTTCTACGATACGTGCAAAGCGGGTGCGAACGTCCCACTCGCCACCGGGCTGGCACGCAACCGTCCCCGGCTTGGCCCACGGGTTGTCATTCGACAGCGTTTCGAGCAGACGGGGAACGTCGTTTGTCGTCTTGCTGATATGCCATAGGTCAAAGAGCGAGCAGCCCTCAAAGCTTGGCGACGAGGCAACGGGGCCCAACCCCGCCCCAATGCGCTCGAGGATGCCCGAGAGGCGATTCAGGCGGCATTCGATGGCAAGCAGACTATCGATCTCGTCCTGGTCAAGCAAGCTACGGTCAAAATTGAGATAGAAGAGCCTCGAGCGATCGATGCGCGCCAGGCTCATTTCGGTTTTAGCCGCGATGGTGCGCAGGCGCGGTAGATTGACCTCGCCCATCAAGGCCGCGGCATAGCGCTCGATGCCACTCGGATTATCTGCGTGGTCGACGCGATAGAGCAATGTTTCGATGGCATCGGGCAGCGGCGTGGAGTCAAAGCCCAGCAACACCTCAACCGGCTCGGGGAGTTTTACAAGCTTGATCTTGTCGACGGCATTTTTCATGCCCTCGTCGAGGCCGTCAGCTTCCGCCGTGCTTGCGACAGCGTTTTCGGAATCTGCGAATATCACGTAACGCAAGAACATCGAGGCCATGAACTCGCCGTAGCGAAGGCTGCGCGTCGAATTCCACGTCTCGCGATCGGATTGTTCGCGCATGGCGCCTTCGGGAGAGCCGATGACTCGCGCCCGGGAGTGCATCGCCCCATCGGTACCCCTGACCGCAATCTCACCGATGTTGGAATCGAACTCGTCAAGAATCAGTTGCATGTCGGGATCGTCGGGCAGCGATACCTCGTTAACGGGACGGTCCACCTTATAGACCTCACCCGAAACGCTCACGTAGCCCAAAAGCGACACATGGCTTTTGCCGACGAATTCGACGATATAGCATGATTCATGCGGGTCCTCGCCAAAGAGCTTCCAGACCACGCCATACGAACGGCCGGCGGGCTGC
Source organism: uncultured Collinsella sp. (assembly GCA_934646965.1). GTDB lineage: Bacteria > Actinomycetota > Coriobacteriia > Coriobacteriales > Coriobacteriaceae > Collinsella. Next base: position 25,199 of record CAKUEZ010000020.1, read on the forward strand.
TCGGGCATGGCCGGAAAGCGCTTTTTGGGATCGAGAAACCTGAGCTTGTATGTCGGACGCTCTGCCACGAAATATCACCCTGATCGGTCGACTGAAGAAAGGGCCGCGAACGAAGCGCGGCATCTATTCGAAATCTTACACGAGTCGATAGGAAATGGTCCCTTTGACCGAGGTTTGAATCCATGGGATGTCGCCATAAAAGAAAAGCCCCCGTTGCCGGAGGCTTCAAGTTCAATTGGTGCGGCGTATAGGATTCCGCGCATCCGCTTCGCGGATCCGCACCGGCTTCGGCCGCCTGCCGGCGTCCTCGCCCGCTCGCTACGGACGCTCCGCGTCCGCTTTACGCTCGCGCCTCGACCGAGGTTCGATTCCATGGGATGTCGCCATAAAAGAAAAGCCCCCGTTGCCGGAGGCTTAAAGCTCAACTGGTGCGGCGTATAGGATTCGAACCTATGACGTTCTGATTCGTAGTCAGACCCTCTATCCAGCTGAGGTAACGCCGCGACTTGTTGATTATTATGCACATGGACTGAATATAGGTCAAGCATTTTTTCGAAAAAAGTTATCAAATTGGATTTTTACTCATTTGAGGCAATTACGACCAGTTTGGATCATCTGACATTCAACGCTTGTCACTTGACCGAATCGTTATACAAGAAAAGCTCCCGTCGCCGGGAGCTTTAAAGTTCAATTGGTGCGGCGTATAGGATTCCGCGCATCCGCTGCGCGGATCCGCACCGGCTTCGCCCGCCTTCCGGCGTGCTCGCCCGCTCGCTAAAAACGCTCCGCGTTTTCTTGACGCTCGCGCCTCTATCGAGGTTCGAATCTCTGCAATGCCCCCGTAAAGGAAAAGCCCCCGTTTCCGGAGGCTTAAAGCTCAACTGGTGCGGCGTATAGGATTCGAACCTATGACGTTCTGATTCGTAGTCAGACCCTCTA
>CAKUEZ010000021.1 GCA_934646965.1 uncultured Collinsella sp.
CATCAGCGCGGGTAAGCACCGGTGCGTCGTTGATGCCATCGCCGACAAAGGCGAGCTTGCCCTTGCCGCTCTCGCTCGCAAGCAACGCTTCAACACGCTCGACCTTGTCGCCCGGCAGCAGCTGCGCATGGAACTCATCGAGACCGAGCTGCTTGGCCACTGCTGCCGCCACTTCCTCGCGGTCGCCCGTGAGCATAACGGTGTGCTTGACGCCGGCGGCGTGCAGGTCGCGGATCGTCTGCTCGGCATCGGCCTTAACGGTGTCGGCAATCACGATGTGGCCGGCGTACACGCCGTCGACCAGCACGTGCAGAATCGTGCCGACAACCTCGCAATTGGGGGTATCGACGCCGGCCGCGGCAAGCATCTTGGCATTGCCGACGACGACGTGCTCGCCGTCGATTGTCGCCGTCACGCCGTGGCCCGCGTCGTTGGCGGAGTCGCTCACGCGCTTGGGGTCGACCTCGCCCTGGTAGGCGGCGCGCACCGACTGCGCGATAGGGTGGTCGGAGAACGACTCCGCGAGGGCCGCGACCTCGAGCAGCGACTGCTCGGTATAGCTGGCCTCGGGGTGTACCGCCACGACCGAGAACGTGCCGTTGGTGAGCGTGCCGGTCTTGTCGAAGACGACGGTGTCAACGTCGGCAAGCGTCTCGAGGTAGTTGGAGCCCTTGATGAGAACGCCCAGCTTGGACGCACCGCCAATGCCGCCAAAGAAGCTCAGCGGCACGCTGATAACGAGGGCGCAGGGGCAGCTGACGACGAGGAAGGTCAAACCGCGCAGGATCCAGTCGGACCAGGCGCCGGTGAACAGACCACCGCCGAGCGCGAGTACCGCGGCCGCGCCGGTGACGGCGGGCGTGTAGACGCGTGCGAAGCGCGTGATGAAGTTCTCGGTGCGTGCTTTCTTTTCGCTGGCGTTTTCCACGAGCTCCAGGATGCGGCTGACGGTGGACTCGCCAAACGGTTTGGTGGTGCGCACGCGGATAAGCCCCGTCATATTGATGCAGCCGCTGATGATGTCGTCACCGGACTTGGCGGGGCGGGGGACCGATTCGCCGGTGAGGGCGGCGGTGTCGAGCTGCGTCTCTCCGTCGACGATGACGCCATCGATGGGCACACGCTCGCCGGGTTTGACGACGATCACGGTGCCGACGGCAATGTCATCGGGGAAGACCTGCTCGAGCGTGCCGTCGGGCTGCTCGACGTTGGCGTAGTCGGGCGCGATGTCCATCATGGCGCTGATCGACTTGCGGCTCTTGCCCACGGCGTAGGCCTGGAACAGCTCGCCGACCTGGTAGAACAGCATGACGGCGGCGCCCTCGGCCATGTGCGGGTCGGTGTCGGGGAAGAGCACCATGGCAAACGCGCCGATGGTTGCGACGACCATGAGGAAGCTTTCGTCGAAGGCCTTGCCGCGGCGGATGTTGTTAAACGCCTTTTGAAGGACATCATAGCCGCCGATTAAAAACGGCACGAGGAACAGCACGAAACTGGCGTAGATGTCGCCCGGCTCGCCAAACATTGCGGTCAGGGCGCCAAGCTCCTCGAGGGCATATACCGCAGCAAAGATGCCCAGCGCCACCAGGATGCGATTGCGCTTATGCTCGAGGGACTCTTTCTTTTTGCGCTTCTTCTTTTTCTTTTTGGGGTCGGCGGTCGCCATGATTCAAACCTCCCATTTGAATGTATGAACACTCGCTCATATAATATCGCGAGCAAAGGCCGCGGCAAGCGCGGCCTTGCGGGTTGGCACGTGTGCGGACTAGAGGATGATCTCGCAGTCGGGCTCGGCGTCGGCGGTGAACTCCACGACACGGTCCAGGACCTCGTCGAACTCGGCGTCGTCGGCCTCGAGCGTCAGCTTCTGAGTCATAAAGTTGACAGATACGGATTTGACGCCCTCGAGCTTGGCTAGCTCGTCCTGAAGCTCGCGCGCGCAGTTGGCGCAGTCGATCTCGTCGAGCTTGAACTGCTTTTTCATGATGGGTTCCTTTCCCTGTGTTAGCGGCCTGGGTGCCGGCCGCGCTGGTACCGTGGTTGTCTGCTATTCGCAGATGTGGCTCATGCCCTGGTTGAGCATGGTGTAGACGTGGTCGTCGGCGAGCGAGTAGAGGATGTTGCGGCCGTCGCGTCGGAACTTGACCAGGTGCGACTGCTTGAGCGTACGCAGCTGGTGCGAGACCGCGGACTGCGACGTCTCGGATGCTTCGGCGATGTCTGCCACGCACAGCTCGCGGCCCATGAGGGCATAGAGAATCTTGATGCGCGTGGTGTCGCTGAAGACCTTGAACAGGTCTGCCAGGTCGTACAGCAGCTCCTCGTCGGGGAGGTCCTCGGGTGAGCAGGTGGTGGGAACGACGGGCTCGGCGGCTTCGCCGTCGATCGTTGTTTCGACTGTGTGGTCGCTCATTGCAATATCCTTTCATATGAACATGCGCTCATATAACTTACTTCCGAGTATATGAGCGCATGTTCATATGTCAATGCTATTTGTGGCGTTATTTGATAATTGCTTGCTGCCGAAGTGGGATTTTTCTAGTTGCGCATGGCTCGATTCATCGTCCATCTGCAAAAATCGAGTTGCGCGGTCGATAGACTATTCACGGATTTTCTGAAAGTGCGTATTTGTTTATTTCTGATTCAAATTTCGGATCAATAATGCAATTAATTGTTCAATCTTTATAGTTAAGCGCACTGTTTCAGTATTTGGAGAGCTGGATTGAGCCATTTAAGGACGACTCGCGTGTTGCCGTGACCGCGCAACTCGAAAATTGCAGTCGGACAAATGCGGAAACAGGTTTCAGAACAACAGGCCCTCGATCAAATCGATAATCATGTCGTCTTCAGTGCGCGGGCAGACAGATTTCGCGTGCGGGCTAGCATCGTCAACCAGGTTAATCTCCTCAGCTAGTTCGCTAACATGCTGCATGTCATCGGGTTCGGGGATCTCGTTGATGCTCGGGTCGTCAACATGTGGATACTGGCTCGCGATTTCTTGCTCTATTGCCTGCGCCTCTCTGCGCTCTTTGAGGATCCGGCGACCATATTCGAAGTACCGCCGCAAGACAAATTGACGAAGATCCTCCTGAAGGGCTGGGAAGTCATCCGGGAGACGTCCGGGGCAGATTTTCTCGCGAATGCGAATCGCTTCCATAACCCGTTTAAAGGCGGACTGTTTGAAAAACGAATGGCGGCTGACGGTGATAACGGCATACCCCATGTTTCGGAGTGTGTTTCGACGCTCCTCATCAATCGCCTGTTGCTCGGGCTCATCATGGAAAAATCCGTTGTACTCGATGTCGGTCATCGATTTTTCGAGCAGCGCGTCGAAGTAGAACACGGTGCGCCTCGTAAGGGCAGAGTACCTTTTGGGAACTGGGACGGGAAAGTCAGTTTTGATGGCGCGAATACCAAAGCCGCCCGCGGATTTGGGCATTGTGAGCATCATGACGAAAGCCGTTTCGAGCGGAGAGCGGCAGCCGTCACGCACATATCCAAGCGCCTTGATTGCATTGTTTGAGCCGCGATAGCCCGATGCCTGGGAAAAGAAGTTCCTGAGCGCTTCGGTGTTGGTTAGGGCAGGGCGCTCGCGATACTCTGCTTCGTCGGATGCATCGAGTGCGTAGGAGCCACAGATTTCAAAGTAGTATTCAACGAGTTCCCGTAGGCTGAGATCGTTTGCGGCTTGCAGGGCACACAGTTTGATGTCAACGATATAGACGCCAGCCTCGAGCTCAAGGTAGCTTTCTGAGTCGAAGGTATAGCGCGTGCGATGGCAAACGCATCCATCGCAATGCCTTCGGGCGTTATTGGAATACGTCAGTACGTGGATAGTTTCGGATTCGATGCCTTTTCCGTTCAACCATGATTGGGCTGTCTGCAGGGCAGGCTCGGTCGGGATGGATGCCCTGATCTTCTCCATGCGTATGGGGTCGGTCGTGAATAGTGCGACCGACTCGGCTGCTTGGTATACGGCCCGTGCCGTGGCATGTGATAGAACGATTCCCATATGCGCATCATGACATAGCTTGTGTTCTGGACGTTGGGGGCATCGGGCAACGGCGCCGAAACGCGGTGCATCTTCTGCGAACGGTAGGTTTCACCCGATGCGCGGTTGAACGGTTGACGCCAATGGAGAGTTTTCTGTCACTTGGCCTCATTTGGGCGAATTCCCGTAGATGTCATCTGCATTTTTCGAGTTAGGCGGTTTTGGTTCATGTAAAAAAGTCGATGGAAGTGCGTCTATCGTGCAATTGTTGACCGGAATCAGTCATTAGGGTGCCATGTCAGCCGGTATCAGAGTGGTATTTGGCTCCGCGACGGCGAAATAGGCCTCGGAGGGGAGCTGGGTAAACCGCGCAACTCGAAAAATGTAGATGGGCGTTTTCAAAATGCTTGGATAGCGGCGTTCTTTGTCGCGAGAATGCAAAACGGGGCGCGGTCGAAAGGCCACGCCCCGAATTTTGCGCGTTCGTCTGGCTTGCTGCTGTTTGTGCTGTGCTGTTATGGGTGTTGTCGCGACCGACTTCGCTACTTAGCGAACAGGTTCTTGAGGTTGAACTCGGCCTGTACCGTGCGGAGCATGAGATCGGTGTCGTCGAGGCCCAGGTGTTGCTCGTTGGCGTCGGCAGCGAGGGTGCCGCGGCGGCGTGCCCAGTTTTCGAGCGCGGCGGGCGCGGACTCGCGGGGGAGTGAACGCACGTCGGCGTCCAGGCTGCGGCAGATCTGGCGGGAGTCGATGACGATGATCTTGCCTGCGCGGCGTGCCTCGGCGTAACCGTCCAGGTGGATCTTGAACCAGCTGTCCTCGAAGGCGGCATTGTGCGCCATGTACGGATACTTCTTCATAAGCTTGAGCAGCTGCTTCTGCAGCTCCTTGTTCTCGCGGAAGGGCTTTTTGCCGTCGATGTCGTCCCAGGTAATGTGGTGGATATTCGACAGCGGCACGTCCTCGCCGCGGTAGATGTCGGGCAGGCCGCAGTAGTGCGCCTCGGCGTCGTGCGGTACGGCGTCGCTGGTGAGGTCCATGATCTCCCAGCCCACGTTGATGATGTAGCCGCGCTCGGGCGCGCGGCCGGTGGTCTCGATGTCGATGCCCAGCACCGTGCCCTGGATAGGCTTGCGGGCGTAGGCCACGCCGAGTGCGTCGCGGTCGCCGCGGATCTCGCGCATGACCGACGCGGCGGTGCGCTTTTGCATCTTGCCGATGGCAGCGCAGGTGTCGGCATCGGACAGGCCGCGCGAAAGCGTCGCGGGCGTCACGTTGCGCAGACGCGCCTCGCCAATCTGGTCGCACAGGTCGCGGTTGCGGTCGGCCAGGTCGCGCACGGTGGCAAAGTCGAAGCCGGGGTCGCCCTCGGCGGTAAAGTACTCGGTCTCGAGCACCTTGAGGGCCTCCTCGCCCTTCTGGCGCTCGGACTCCATGGCGCCGTGATCGCCGTAGATAAACATGGGGATAAACGGCTGGCGCTCGTATTCGAGTGCTTGCGAAACGTTCATATGCTGCTCCTTGGATGGGCCGCGTCGCGCGGCTCGGGGTTACTGAGTTATGGCGAGATGATAGTTTACCATGGGCAACTATTGGCATCGCGCCTGGGACAACTACAATACCCTAGTTGACCGCTAGGACTTTTACAATGCTGCCGAAAGACACGAAAGGTTCCATCCGTCATGGATTTACTGATTGATATTTTGCTCGACGCCGGTAAGGACACGCTGTCGCTGGTGCCGTTTTTGTTGGTGACGTATCTGGCGCTCGAGACCCTGGAGCACGTCGCGGGCGACCGCGTCAACGGCGCCATCAAGCGCGCCGGCGCCGCGGGCCCCGTGGTTGGCTCATTGCTGGGCATCGTGCCACAGTGCGGGTTTTCGGCGATGGCGGCGACGTTGTACGCCGGTCGCGTCGTGACGCTGGGTACGCTGGTGGCGGTGTTCCTCTCGACCTCCGACGAGATGCTGCCGTTGCTGCTTGCCGAGCAGGTTCCCGTGCAGACCATGGCGATGCTGCTTGCTTCGAAGGCACTCATCGCGCTGGTTACGGGCTTTATCGTGGATGCTGCCATTCGCGGCCTGCGCCGTAACGCCCGCGCGCATGCCGCGATTCGTCGCACCGTGCTGGGGACCGCGGCAAATCCGGCCCACGTGAACTGCGCGCACGATGACCACACCGGCGGCGACATCATCGACGAGGTGGCCGAGGCGGGCGTGAGCGCCGACCACATCCACGAGCTGTGCGAGCGCGATCATTGTGGCTGCGACGACGATGAGGACGAGCACGGGCACGGGCATGGCCACGACCACGGCCACGGGCGCGACCACAGCCACGCGGACGAGCATGAGCACCACCACGACCACAGCCACTCCCACGAGGGTGCGCCCGTCCTGTCGATCATCCGCAGCGCGATCTCGCATACCGTGCAGGTGTCGGTATTCATTTTCCTAGTGACGCTGATTCTGGTCGCCGTCCTCGAGACCTTCGGCGAGTCCGCGATCGAGCAATTCCTGCGCGGCAACGAGACGCTCGCCGTCCTGGGCTCGGCACTCGTCGGCCTGATCCCCAACTGCTCCGCCAGCGTCGTCATTACGCAGCTGTACCTGGAGGGCGCGCTGCAGCTGGCCCCGATGCTCGCCGGCACGCTCATTTCCGCCGGCGTGGGCTACCTAGTGCTGTTCCGTACCAACCGCAGCGCCCGCGAGAACGTCATGTTCTTGGTCATGATGTACGTCATCGGCGCCGGCTGGGGACTCATCTTATCCGCCTGTGGCCTCTAAGTAGATTTTTGGGACATACCTTAAAATCTACCCTTATGACCAGGGCATTTCCCACAGTCAAAAACAAAAAGGTAGATTTTTAGGCATGTCCCAAAAATCTACCTTTGCTAGCGCAGCAGTTCCGTGAGGTTGCGCTTAAAGCGGGCTCGGTCCTCGCTGGTGAAGGCTGCCGGTCCGCGGGTGCGTCCTCCGGCGCGGCGCACTTTCTTTTCTTCGTGACGGATAAACAGCTGCATGTCGATAGTTGCCTTGTCGTAAACGCGCCCGCGCACGCCGATGGCGGCGGCGTCGCGTCCGAGCACCATGCTCGCCAGGCCAATGTCCTGCGTCACGACCACGTCGCCCGCCTGCAGGCGCTCGACAATGGCAAAGTCGGCGCTATCGGCGCCCACGCTCACGTCAAGCGTCGAGACCCAAAAGCCGCGTCGTGTGTGCTCGGCATCGCGCGGATCGTCGCGGCGAATGTGACGTTCCAGGTTCTGCGTGCTGTTTCCGGCGATAACAACGGCGACGCCCGCCCGTCGCGCGCAGTCGATCGACTCGCGCGTGACCGGGCAGGCGTCAGCGTCAATAAAAAGGGTTCGCGGCATCTAGTGCACCATTTTGCCAAATTGAATGGCGCGAATAATCAGCGTCACGCCAAACACCAGCAGCGCGGCACCGCTAAAGATGACGAGCATCTTGGCCGACCACAGCGGATAGATAAACACGAACATGCCCGCGATGATGGAGAGCGCGCCGCTCAGGATGGCGAGGGCTCGGTTGGACGAAAGCTCGGACTCCAGAATCGACATGACACCCTCGACGATCCAGCCAAAGCCGGCAACGACCACCACGAGCGTGGTGAGGGCCGCGGTCGAGAACGCCTGATTGCGCAGGATTATCACGCCACCCAGGATGATGAGCAGGTTGGAGATGATGCTCGTCACACGCCAACCGGTGGGCAGCAGCGGCTCAAAAATGGCGGTAAACAGCCTGATGGCGGCGGTGATTACAAAGTAAAAGCCCAGGACGGTCGTCAAAAAGACGAGGGATTTGGCGGGTGCAAAAAGCAGTGCGATGCCGGCGAGGAGTGCGATGACGCCGGTTATGGCGTAGATCCAACGCACGGCCTTGACGGCCTTGCCCGCCATGCTCTTCTCGTCAAATCCAAACTGACTCGATTTTTGGTCATCGTTCTTAAAGATGCCCATGATGTCTCCTTTCCGTGCGGTGCACGTCGCGTTCATTGCTTTCCGTGCGGCGTACGCCAAAAGTACTGCAACAAGTATCGCCCAAGGGCGCCACTGCATGTGGCGGGAAGGGCGAATTGCCGCCCCACATTCCCGAATTGTTACCTTTGTTCCCGTTTGGATGGGGACTATTCAACAGTTGTGGAACATTGCGTCACTGAACGTTTTTGCCTACGTTTTAGGTTAGATTTTCCTAAGGACAATTGGCTTTTATTGGGGGTCCCTATGAACGAAGCAGTTCCCGCGGCGCCGTCGAGCGCCGAGTCAATGGCGAAGCAGGGTTGTGAAAAGCTCGGTCTGGAAGCGTTTGATGCGCTGGTCCGTCGTGCCCGTACGTGCCGCCGCTTTGACGAGTCCATGCGCGTGCCGCGCGAGTTTTTGCTCGAGCTCGCGGAGTTGGCGCACCTGGCTCCCTGCGGCGCCAATGCTCAGCGTCTGCGTTTTCATGTGGTGAGCGGTGCCGAGGACTGCGCGCACGTGTTTGACGAGCTCGCATGGGCTGGCGCGCTCAAGGATTGGCCGGGCCCCGATGAGGGCGAGCGCCCGACCGGCTACATCGCGATTCTTGCCGAGCGCGCCGTTCCGGGCAAGCCTGCCGCGCCCATCACCGAGGTCGACACCGGCATTGTCGCCCAGACGATGATGCTCGCCGCCCGCAGCGCCACGCCCGAGGTGGCAGCCTGCATGTTCAAGGCCTTTACGCCCCGCGCGATCGACGCCATGGGGCTTGATAACGACAAGTTCGAGCTTAAGCTGATTATGGCCTTTGGCGTTCCGGCAGAGACGCAGGTTATCGACATGATCGACTCCAATCCCGACGGCTCCATCAATTATTGGCGCGACGAGGCGCAGGTACATCACGTGCCCAAGCGCCCGCTTGCCGACGTGCTGGTGTAGTTGCGCGTTGCGGTTCGATGGCGGCAAAACCACCACAAAGGTGCCTGTCCCCTTTGTGGTGGTGCGAGGGGAGGGCATGTGGCCGATCTGTATTTGGTGCGGCATGGGCAGACCGAGCTCAATGTGCAGAACATTTTGCAGGGCTGGCGCGATTCGCCGCTTACGGCGCGCGGGTGCGAGCAGGCGTTGGCGACACGCGCGGCGTTCGAGGACCGCGGCGTGACGTTTGACCACGTGTATTCGTCTCCGTTGGGGCGGGCGCGGTGTACGGCCGAGCTTATCGTCGGCGAGGGTCAGCCCATTGAGTTGGTCGACGACTTGCGCGAGTGGCATTTGGGCTCGCTGGAGGGTACGTCAAACCGCGAGATGCCGGCGCAGCCCTGGGGCGATTATCCGGTTGCGTTTGGTGGCGAGTCGGAAGGTGAGCTTCGCGAGCGCATGGTCGCGGCCCTGTCCCGCATTATGGCGCGGCCCCGGCACGAATGCGTATTGGCTGTCTCTCACGGCTCTGCCTGCCAGGAGTTTCTTGAGTATGTGACTGGCGGGGGAGAGCAACCCGACAACGGTGCCGTGCTTCTTTTTGACTATTGTGACGGGGCATTTTCGCTCTTGGAATGGTAACAAACGAAAGGACCCCCTATGAATAAAGACCTGTATCTGGTTCGTCATGGGCAGACGATATTTAACCTTAAGCGTATCATTCAGGGCTGGAGCGACTCTCCGCTTACGCAGCTGGGGTGCGACCAGGCGGCGCGCGCCGGCATGTTCTTGCGTGCGCGCGGTATCGAGCCGGACCATGCCTACACCTCCACGCTGCATCGCACCGAGCAGACGATCGCCAGCCTGTGGCCGGGCCTGACGTACGAGCGTCTGGACGGCCTGCGCGAATGGTTCTTTGGCGACTTTGAGGCCGAGCGTGTAATGCTCATGCCCGAGCGCCCGTGGCGCGACTTCTATTGTCAGTTTGGCGGCGAGGGCCAGATGCAGGTGCGTGAGCGCATGGTCGCGACGCTAACCGAGCTTATGCAGCGCTCGGACCATGCGTGCGTGCTGGCGATAAGCCACGGCTCGGCCATCAAGGAGTTTATGGATCACGTGAAGGGCGCGGCGGCAGACGAGCGTGACCGCGTGCCGGGCAACTGTTCCGTGCTGCACTTTGCATTTGACGATGCGACCGGCGCGATTGAACTGATTGAGATCTTTACACAAGAGGATTACGCACGCGAGCTGGGACTTGAGCCACTCGTGGCGGCAGCCGGCACGCAGCGCGGGTAGCGTGAGCGCGGAAGCGGGCGCAGCGGTGCTACTCGCCAATATGATCGCGCAATAAAAAGGGGCGGAGGTGCAAGCAGTGACGCTACACCTCCGCCCCTTGTTTGTTTGGGTGCAGAGTTTCGTGCTGAGTGCTTGAGCCCTCTAGAACCGCGCGATCTGGTGGGTGAGCAGGCCCGTCGGTACCTGCGGCGCGGCACCGCTGACCTGCGCGGCGGGGAAGAGCGCGGCCACAGTGAAGTTGAACGGCTCCTTGCCCGTGTACGTGCCGTCGGCACGGGCCTCGTCGGCTAGGAGTTGCGACGCCCCGGTCAGAGCGGCGGCGTAGGCCGGGTCATCGGTCAGTGTCGGCTCCGGCGCCTGGTCGAGCATGGCGCGGATAGCCCCGACGGCGTCCTCGCGCTTGACCTCCCACACGCGGTGCGTAATGCCCGCGGGATCGGTGACGGCGTAGAGCGACGCACCCTCTTTGGCGGCGCCCAGGATGATATCCATGACGGGCGAGGCTTCGTAGGCGAGCGACACGGGACGAGGCTGAACTTTGAGCTCGGCGATCGCGCGCGCAGCGGTGGTCACGTCGGCGCTGGCATCGCCCTCGCCGCCCGCAAGTACGCCAATCGGGCAAATTGCCACGACGCCCGTCGCGCGCCCCGGCTCTCCCGAGCATTCGTACACGTAGTACGCCGCACCCGGATCTTTGAGCATCAGGCCATCGGCAATAGCGCCGCGCAGAGTATCGTTGCCGCCAAGGATGCCGCCCATCTGCGGTAGCGCCTCGAGCACGCGGTCCTGAGCCGGGCGGATGCAGGGAAACGGAAGAGCTTTCATGGACGGTCCTAACGTGCGAGTCGGTTTGTTCGCGGCTTATTATGCCCCAAGTTGGCCGCTCGCGCCCCAGAGCGCGTTATCGGCGAGTGCTATCAGCACCTGCTGGCATCGAACGATATCGGCGTGGGGCACGTACTCGTTGGGCTTGTGCGCGAGCGCGAGCGACCCAGGGCCGTAGCTCATGCAGTTGCGATTGCCCGTCTTGCCGGCAATAACGGCGGTGTCGGTGTAGCCGGTAAAGAAGCCGACGGCCGTGTCCGTGCCCGTCACGTCGTCTGTCGCGTGCTTGAGCGCCGCCAGAAGGGGAGAGTCCGGGTCGCGCTCGATGGCGGGGCGGTCGCCCGTCACGGTGTAGCTGCCACGGCAACCGGGAACGGCGCCCTCGGCAGCGGCAATAGCCCGCTCAACCATGTCGGTCGCGGCGGCCGTGTCGGTCGGCGGCGTTAGGCGCATGTCGACCCAGACCTTGGCGTGGTCGGGCACCACATAGGGGCGATAGCCGCCCTCGATCTGGCCAAACGTAATAGTCGAAGGCCCCAGCTCATCATGCGCGGGCAACTCCGCAAACGCGTGACGAAGTGCGTACGCGACCTCGGCCATGGCAGCGACGGCATCTGCGCCCTTCCATGGCTGGCTCGCGTGGGCCGTGACGCCTGCCATCTCAATTTCGAACCACGTGCGCCCCTTGTGCGCCACCTGAATCTGCCCGTCGGTGGGCTCGGTGTCCAGCACCCATTCGCGCGAGCCGACCCAGCCGGCGGCAATCGCGGTCTCGGAGCCGCGCATAAAGTCCTCTTCATCGACCGAGCAGATGAGCGAAAAACCGCGTCGAGGCAGTTCGCCGCACGCCGCAACGCGCTCGAGTGCATGGACCAGCGCTGCAATGGCGCATGCCAGGCCACCCTTCATGTCGCAGGCGCCGCGGCCATAGAGTTTGTCATCGCGCACGATCGCCCCGAGCGGGGGGATGTCCGCATCCCACCCGTCGCCCAAGGTGACGGTATCCATATGGCAGATATAGACAAGCCGCGGCTCGTCGCTCTGCCCCGGCACGGTGATCATAAGGTTGCGGCGCCCGGGAAGCACCTCAAGCTCCTCGATTTTCACCGCATCCAGCACCGGTCGACCGAGCCCTGCGATCTGAGGCTCGATCAGCCCTTTGATATACTGCTCAATCTCGCCCTCGTATGCACCCGGATCCGAGCTATCGATTCGCACAAGCTCCTGCGCAAGCCGCCAAGCAAAGTCCTCATCAACCATATGCAACCTCACAATCAGTTTGCTTTCCAAACCGATTGTAAGCCTCCTGAGAGATTCGCGACGTGCGCGTAGCGGTATTTACCGTTCACAGGGCGAGCCAGCGCGTTTGCCGCCCGAGCGGGTTCACAGACGACGCAGTGGGTACGTACCCTTCATGGACGACATACTGTGCGACATATCTGCCTTTCGGTATCACCGGATACCTCCACAGGTCTTGGCGATAATGCCGGACCTGCCCGATTCTGTGGACGATCCGCGCAGGGAGCGCCTTTGTGAGCATCCACTCGTCACACATTTCCTGGGCACCCCGCTACACGTGTTGGCGCAGGGTGGCTGCGGTCGCAAGGGTAGTCGCATTGTCAGGCATGTCTGGAACGGGGAGAGGCCGTTTGGCTCCGTGCAGCAGACGGAGTTTGGCCTCGATGTTGCGTCCCCACTCTTTACCCTGTTGACCCTGGCTTCCTCGGTCTCAAATGAGTGTCTAATCATGTGCATGTATGAGATGTGCGGCACCTTTGCCGTGTGCAAGATTGCGCCCCAGGTAAAGTCGGCACTTGTGCAGGCGTATGGGAGCCAGTGGGGTGACGCGCGGTTGGGCTGGGAAAACGTAAAGGATGTCTCGGGGAATCCAACGGACTTGTGGAAGCGACCTCCCTTGATCGAGTTTTCTGAGCTTGCAGAGTACGTCGAAAAGATCCGAGGGCTCCGCGGCGCTAAATCGTTCACACGTGCCGCGAAATGCATTACGGGAGTGGCGGCATCGCCGCTCGAGGTCCAGGCTTCGATGCTGTTTGGTCTTTCGAGGTTGCGCGGCGGCGAAGGGCTGCACCTTACCAATAACGTTGAGATTCGTATGACGCGCAGTGCCCGCCTGATTTCGGGGCTTGATAGGCGCTATGCCGATATCCTGCTGTCAAATGAGGACGGTAGCCGAGAGTGCCTGGTTGAATGTCAAGGTAAGGCCATTCACGGATCCATAGAATCCAAGATCTCGGACTCAGATCGAACGACGGCCCTGCAAGCGATGGGATATCCTGTCGTTCTGTTGACCTATGGTCAGCTGGCCGACTCCGATGCCTTCCGCGTGGTAATGGAACTCATCATGTCCTATCTCGATGCGCCGTTGAAGGACAAGACGCCGCGGCAGCAGGAGCTCGAACGGCGGCTTCGCGAGGAGATTTTTATCGATTGGGCAAGAATGTAGTCGCGCGGGCGGAAAACGGTCGTGTGAGCTAGAGTTTTGGTCGCGAAAAGGATTCAATTTCGCCCTGGAGGGGCTTAAAAAAAATACTACCCAGAACAAGTTGTTTCGGAAAATCGACAGTCAACTTAAAAGTGGCATATAGAGATCGATTTTTACCTACTAAAACCCCTGATGAAACTGTTTATCAATGCGGGTGTGCTTAGTGACTTGGATTCCACTGTCGATTATCCGAAAAAACTTGTGTTGGGTAGCATTTTAAAGCCGCCTGGAAGCAACAAAATCGGCCCCCATTTCGTGAAAACGGGGGCCGAATGGGCTTTATGGCCCGGCTGGCGGGCTTGGTGCCGGCGCTATTTGATCACGCGCACGCGATACATCGACGGAATCCGCTTGAGCGCCTCGATGGTGCTGCTGTCCAGGTGCTCGTCGGTGTCGAACATAGTGTAGGCGTTCTCGCCAGCGGACTCGTTGGTCATGCGCTGCACGTTGGCGTTGTCCTTGGCAAGGATGGCCGTGATCTGGCCGATCATGTTGGGCACGTTGGCGTGCAGGCAGGCAATACGGCTTGCGGCGCGTGCCTTACCCATGCTACAGGCGGGGTAGTTGACGCTGTGCGCGATGTTGCCGTTCTCCAGGTAGTCCTTGAGTTCGCTGATGGCCATGTCGGCGCAGTTGGCCTCGGCCTCGCCGGTGCCGGCGCCCGAGTGCGTGGTGATAAACGTGTTGGGCATCTTGACGGTCTTGGGCGTGGCAAAGTCGCAGCTAAACCAGCTCAGCTTGCCCTCGCGCAGGGCGGCGTCGACGGCGTCCTCGTCAATGATGGTCTCGCGCGCGTAGTTGATCAGCACGGCGTTTGGTGCCAGCAGGTTAATCTGCTCGGTGCTGATCATGCCGATGGTGTCGGCCTTGCTGGGCACGTGCACGGTGAGGTAGTCGCAGCCGCGGCAGAGGTCCTCGAGCGTGCCCACGCGCTGCACCTCGCGGCTCAGCACCCACGCGTGCTCGACGGAAATGAACGGGTCGTAGCCGTAGACGTCCATGCCCAGATCGACGCAGGCGTTGGCGACCTTGGAACCCACGTTGCCCAGGCCGATGACGCCGATGCGCTTGCCCTTGAGCTCGCGGCCCACAAAGGCCTTCTTGGCCTTCTCGGCGTCGACCTGAATCTCGGGGTCGTCGGCGTTGTCGCGCACCCAGTTCATCGACTGCACCACGCCGCGGCTCGAAAGCACTAGCATGCCCAGGACGAGCTCCTTGACGGCGTTGCTGTTGGCGCCGGGGGAGTTAAAGACGACGACGCCCTTCTTGGCGTACTCCTCGACGGGGATGTTGTTGACGCCGGCGCCGCAACGGGCGATGGCGCGGATGCCCTCGGGCAGCTCGTAGCCGTGCAGGTCGGTCGAGCGCATCAGGATGGCGTCGGCCTCCTCGGCGGTGTCCACAAACTCGTAGCCCTCGCCAAACTCGACTTTGCCGTCTTTGGTGATGTCGTCGATGGTCTTAATCTTGCGCATGGAAAAACTCCTTAGCAGGTTTTAGATGTAAACAGGGTGGTCTGAGGTGGCTGGTCGGCCCGCGCGCTGCGGGCTAGTTAGATCGCGGACTCAAACTATGCTGCACTTCGAAGTCCTTCATGTACGTTGCCAGCGCCTGTACGTCCTCCATGGTGACGGCGTTGTACACGCTGGCACGCATGCCGCCGACGAGGCGATGGCCCTTGACGTTTTGGATCTGGTGCTCGGCCGCGCCCGCGACAAAAGCGGCGTCGAGCTCGGCGTCGCCGGTGCGGAACGTGACGTTGGCGATGGAGCGGCTGTCTGCCTGCGTGGTGCCGTGGAACAGTTCGCTGTTCTCGAGCAGGTCGTAGAGCAGGTTGGCCTTGGCCCAGTTGCGCTCGGCCATGGCGGCAAGTCCACCGGTCTGCTCAACCCAGCGGAACACCTTGCCGCACACGTAGATGCCAAAGGTATTGGGCGTGTTGAGCATGGAGCCCTTGGCGGCCTCGGTCTTAAGGTCCATGTACTGCGGCGTCTGCGCAAAGGCGGGGCCGTCGGCGATAAGGTCGTCGCGCACGATGACCACGGTCACGCCCGCGGCGCCGGCGTTTTTCTGCGCGCCGGCATAGATGAACCCGTAGCGCTCGACGTCGAGCGGCTGCGACAAGAAGCAGCTCGAGACGTCGGCGACCAGCGGCACGTCGCCGCAATCGGGCAGCTCGTGGAACATGGTGCCAAAGATGGTGTTGTTCTGGCAGATGTAGACGTAGTCGAGCCCGTCGCCCGCAGCCTCGGCGGCAATGCGCGCGTTGATGTCGGCCATGTTGGGAATGCGGTCGAAGTTGGTGTCCTCGGAGCTCGCGAGCAGCACGGCCTCGCCGTACTTGGCGGCCTCCTTGTATGCCTTGTTGGCAAAGTTGCCGGTCACGACGTAGCCGGCGCGGCCGCGGCGCATGAGGTTCATAGGGATGCCCGCGAACTGCAGCGTGGCGCCGCCCTGTAAAAACAGGACGCGGTAGTTGTCGGGGATGCTCAGCAGGCGGCGCAGGGTTGCCTCGGCGTCGTCGATGATCTGCTGGTACATACTAGATCGATGACTCATCTCGAGCACGGACATGCCGCAACCGCGGTAGTCCATCATCTCGTCGGCGATCTCGGCAAGCACGCTGGTGGGCAGTGCGGCCGGGCCTGCTGAGAAGTTGTGCACACGTGCCATCTTCTAGGTCCCCCTCGTAGTCGTTTGAACGTTCGGGATACTTTAGCACAGTGCAGCACCGGGCGCGACCGCATCACAGCAAAACTCGAGTGCGCCGCTATGATTTACAGGGTTGTTACATGGGGGAGGGCGGTCGCTAGGTCTATATCACCGGGATATATCGCGACAAATACTCCTTGAGAGCGGGGTCGCACACATAGAGATACGTTCCCAGCATGCCGCGCGTCATGAGAACGTAGTAGGCGTTGACGATAATCTTTCGCAGGTCGTCGTCGCTTGCCTTCTTTTTTGCGACAGCATCTTTGAAGTTGGCTTTGTTAGCGCAGACAGCTCCTTTATCGGTGTCGTAGTAAATGTCGGGACCCAGAATTACGAATCCGTAGTTGAGATCGTAGCCTTGCACTGTGTGAATGCAACCAACCTCATTGACGGCGTTGGCCGAGTTGACCCAATCCTTTTGAGTTGAATTCCAGCGTTTGTGAATGCCCTCGATGACGATATCGAACGCATCTTTTTTGGTCTTGGTTTCCCACTTCCAAGCGAAACCGGCTGTCATACGGGACAGCCCAACTTCTTTTTCTTTGGCCTGCTGTAGGGAGCAGAAATCTTCAAACCGGTCGACTATGCCAAACTGGTACCTGGGGATATCACTGTCGGGATCGCCGGCTTGCGAGTCGTAAGGCTCCGATGAAAAGAGTTCTTTGAACTTCATGCCGGCATGCATGTACGCTTTGTTATCAAGCAGGTCGTAGACAAAATCGAGGTACTCATCGCCGCCACGCACGCGCATCTGCGTGCTTAGGCTGAACTCTTCAGTTTCGATGCCGGCTTCTTCGAGTTGGTTGAGTCGCTGCTCAAGGCCATCTCGGTTGAGTCCCGATGCGCGGACTTGCTGTTTGGGGTCATAGAACAGGTACGCCTTGTCGCAGCATTTGTATATCCAGTCAACCTGGTTGCTCGTGTGCGGAAGGCCGAGGCGATCGCAGGTGTTATAGAAGGCCTTGATGCCGGAGCCCATACTTAGATAATTACCCAGTCGATGTGCTTCGTCGACAAGTAGGATGTCATAACGATCATTTTTTGTGACGTCACTGGGGCTCAAGATATCGCTAGGCTTTAACCCTGGAAGGAAATGCGTGAGTTTCCTGAGGGTCTTCTTTAGGGAATCCATGGGGGTGACAAAGCCGACCCGCAGGCCGGAAAGGTTCGGCTCATTTTTGATTTTGAACATGAGACTGATGGCGAGGATTGTTTTGCCTGTTCCTGGCGCGCCGTTCACGACGGTTACGCGCTCTTTCTTGGGCCCGCCGTGTTTAATGTCTTCATGCTCTTGCTCGAGCCGCCTGTAAATCGCCTCAATCGTTTCGTATTGATCGGGCGTGAGCGTTTTGAAGGGCGAGAATTTGAACAGGTCAGTGCTCTCGAGCTCTTCGATGGGGTGGATCGCATAGTTCTCTTCGCGAAGTTTCGCCCAGAGGTCTCTGAACTTCTGGCGATACTGAGGCCGCTCAAAATAATCGAATTGGGCATAGCCGTTGTTGGCATTGGTTACCTGGTATTTTTCGTCAGCGCAGAACAGCTCAATAAGTCGATTCTCAAACTCAAATGTCGCGGACTGATTGAATGTCGGGTTGTCGATCAGAAGGGTCCGGTCGAAGTCCTTCTCAACGTTTGCGGCGTGTTGCTTCATGCGGCGCCGATAATTGGTCGTTTGACCGATGTACGCCGTTTTGTTTTTGCTGTTAGTCAGGATGTAGAGAACGGGCCAGCTTTCGTCATGGTGCGACCCTGGCTTTGGCGTGCCAAAATCCTGCAACGATTCACTTGTCTCAAAGGGTTGGGGCAGGGGAAGCGTATATTGCCGAAGGGCGAACTCGTTACTCATAATGGCCCGCCTTTCTGTATTCGTTGGAGCTGGTGTCGACGGGATAGCGTTCGCCGTTGCGTTTGAGTTTGGACGAGAGCGCCGCCTGTAAGTCGATGTCATTGAGGTCGGCAAAACGCAAGAGGAAAAGCAGCGTGTCGGCGACTTCTTCTTCGATGGCTTGGCGTTGCTTGGGGTCTTGGAACATTTCTGCAATACGCTCGTCGCTCATAAAGCGGAAGAGCTGTAACAGCTCGGAGGACTCAGTTGCCATGCCGATGGCGAGTTCTTTTGGCGTGTGGTATTTGCGCCAATCACGCGCATCGCAAAAATCTCTGACTTGTGCTGTCATGGCATCGAGTTTGTCCATTGTCTGCAACCCCCTTGATGGTCATTGCTTTATTATGGCGATATCTGGGGTTATTTGCACCTCATTTAGGGTGTGTGACTTGCGTGGACTAAGTGGCTGGGTAGAGAGGCTGCACCATGAGGATCGATGTTGACGTTGACCGGCTGCGCGATGGCTTGCTCGACCGCGCGGGGAGCGCAGCCGGCGTGGGCTTTCCCGCCGCCATGCTCGACGTGATGGATATCGAGGATGAGTCGCCCCAAGAGCTCCTAGCCCGAGCCGAACGCGAAGGCCTCGACCTCCGCGACTTTGCCGTGGGTGACAGCTAGTAGCTGAAGAGGGACTGGTTGCTAGGAAGCTAGCGTGGCGATGACGGCTTCGTCGCCGGTGTATATGAGGGTGTCGCCGTCGGGGATGATCGTTTGGCCTTCGCGCTTGAGCATCACCACGATAAACGGGTGCTTGCCCTGCGGCACGTCGCGCAGGCGCTGACCGGCCAGGCGACCGTGGGGCGTCACGGTGACCTCGCGCAACGTAACCTCGGCACGCTCTTCGAACGTTGGGGCTGCCATCACCAGCAGATCGCCTTCCTGGATCACGGTGTCGCCATTGGGCAGTACCGGATGCGCCCCGTCGCGCAGCACCAGGACCACGAGCATGTCCGTCGCGCTGCCAATATCGGCGAGCGAGCGCCCGGCAAACGGATGGCCAGCGCCCACCTTGAGCTTTACAAACGACATGCCGTCTTCGTCGCGGTAGTCGTTAAAGGTGCGGCGCACGTCGCCGGCCGCATCGATCATATCGAGTTTCTTCGCCACCGCCGGCAGTAGCGAACCCTGCACCACAATGCTCGATACGGCAATCACAAACACCAGGTCAAATAGGTCGTGTCCGCCGGGAACGCCGGCCACCACGGCAAAGAGGCTAAAGACGACCGAAGCCGCGCCGCGCAAGCCCGCCCAGCTTACGAGCGCAACCTGGCGAGGGCTCGTCTTAAAGGGCGCCAGCAGCAGACCGACGGCGATGGGGCGGCTCGCAAAGAGCATAAACGCCATGAGCGCCAGGCCCGGCAGCAGCATTTGCGGCAGGCGGGCGGGCGTCACGAGCAGGCCGAGCAAAAAGAAGATGGTCATCTCGGCCATCTCGGTGAGGGTGTCAAAGAAGTGCGCCATCTCGACCTTGCCGGTGATGTCGCTCGCGCCCAGCACAATGCCGGCCAGGTACACGGCCAAAAAGCCGTTGCCACCCAGGTAGCTCGGCAGCGCGTAGGCGATGATCGCCACGGCGAACAAAAAGATAGTCTGCGCGCCCTCGGCCGTTGCGTGTGCGCGTTCAATCAGGCGGCTGGATGTCCAACCGATGGCAAGGCCCAGCCCCACGCCTAGGATGATCTGCTTGGCCAGCAGCACGGGGATGTTAATGTCGCCGCCGGCCGCGAGTGTGGCGAGCACGGCGGTGAGCATGTAGGCGACGGGGTCGTTGGAGCCCGATTCGACCTCGAGTAGCGAGTCGGTGCCACCTCTCAGCGACAGGCTGTGCTCGCGTAGCACGCTAAAGACGCTGGCCGCGTCGGTGGATGCCACGACCGATCCCAGCAGCAGGCCACCAATCCAGTCGAAGCCCAGCACAAAGTGCGCGAACGCGCCCGTAATGCCGGCGGTGACGACGACGCCGAGCGTGCTCAGCAGCACCGCGGGCACGGCGACGGGTTTGGCGCGGTCGATGTTGGTGTTAAAGCCGCCGTAGAACATGATGAACAGCAGCGCCGTGCTGCAGACGGTTTCGGTGAGCGCGTAGTCGCTAAAGTCGATGTGCGCCGGGCCGTTGACGCCCAGCAGCATGCCGAGCGCGATAAAGATGAGCAGGGTGGGGAAGGGGAGCTTTTTGCCGACGGGCTTGATGGTCAGGCACAGAATGATGACGAGGCCGATAAAGAGAAGTATCTGGTTCATGGATGGTGTCCGCTCCTGGGTGGTTGGCGTGGCACGGTCAGTTGTCTGCGGTTATTTGTACCCAAAGATGGTGGGTTTATGGGGTTGGATTGCGGGCGTGCGCGATATCGTCATAGACGGCTGCCGTCTTTGCCTCTGCTCGGAAACCCTTTCCAGCTTTATTGCAACGGAGTACAATGGGTAACGTTTAAGTTCAACTTGAAGTTTTAGTTGCGGCGCCGGGCTTCGGCCGCAATGCAAGGAGAGGCGTTCCATGGCGATCTATGTGACATCCGATGCTCACGGGCACGTGCGTGCGCTTGACGAGGCCCTGTCCAAGATCTCGCTGGCGTCCGACGACACGCTATACGTGCTGGGCGACATGATTGATCGCGGCCCCGATCCGGTTGGCGTTATTAAGCTCGTGCGTTCGCTGCCCAACGCCCACGTGCTCAAGGGCAACCACGAGCAGATTATGCTCGATGCCATCATTGGCCAGGATCCGCTTGATGCCGAGACCTGGGATATCAACGGCGGTTGGACGACGCGCGAGCAGCTCAACGACATGGAATTTGAGGCGTACGAGGAACTCGTGCGCTGGATGGCCGGGCTGCCGCTCTACGCGGTGGCCGAGACCGACGAGCGGCCGTACCTGCTGGTGCATGCCGGTATTGAGATGGAGGCCGCGCGGGCGTTTTTGCTTGAGCATGGCGTCGATTGTGCCGATGGTGCGGGGGCGGTGGATGCCGATCGCGAGCTGCTCCAGCAGATGCTTGCGGTGCAGTCGTCCGATGACTTGCTGTGGATTCGTCACGGCTATTGGGATGCGCCGACGGGGTTGCTTTCTGCTGAGGGTAGGGGCCCGGTCGTGGTGAGCGGCCACACGCCCACGGTGTCGCTTGGGCGTTATTGCGAGGTGGGCGGTCTGGCTGGACTCGATGAGGAGTCGGGTCGCGGGCAGATCGTGCGCCTGGGCGGTGAGGATACCGCCGGCGTGCCCGACCGCATCGACATCGACTGTGCCGCTGCCACCGGCTCCGAGTTCGGCCGCGTCGGCATCCTGCGCTTGGATGACGGTGCCGAGTTCTACGCGAACATCAACCCGGGCGAATAATCCAGTTCCGCCGTTCTGCCGAACGGCGGTCACCTTGACGCTGCGCAGCCCCGAAGCACCCCATCTTGCCGCTCAAACCGTCGCTCGCGTACAGAAGTACGCGTCGCTCCTCTTTCGCGCCAACCTGGGGCACTTCGAGACTGCTCGCTGTCGGTGCCAAAACATCGACGTTTTATTTCAATGCACCAAGGTGGGCGTTAGGCACCGTACGGGTTGCGGTCGCGTTCGATGCGTTGGCGGATGTGGGCGTATTCGATAATCAGCAGCACCAGCAGCAGCGCCATGATCGCCAGGTAGCTCACCACGGCGCCCATCAGGCCTAGCAGGTTGATGAGGATCACCGGCAGCACTACGCTCACGGCGAAGCAGATCAGGTAGATCTTGGTGACGTCGCCGGCGTGACGCAGCACTGTGATGATGGCGTAGATAAAGTCGATTGCCGCGGTGACGCCGCCGGCGACAACCATCAGCAGTGCCAGCGTGCGGTAGCGCTCAAAGTTAAGGCCGTACATAAAGCTCATGATGGGGATGCCGGGGCCCGCCATAAATGCGGCGCACAGGCCGGTAATGACGACGACGAGCGCCATGACGGCAACAATAATCAAGTCAAAGCGGCGACGTTTGCGCGGGTTTGCCCAGATGCTCGACAGGCGTAGGAGCTGCGGTTTATAGACAAATCCAATGCTCAGCAAAATAGCCTGCGCCGGAAAGAACAGCGCATTAAAGTACAGCTGATATTTGTAGGAGAGTGTGCCTTCCATCACAAACTTTGGCATGCTCTCGATAAGGTTGAACAGGAACAGCGCGCCAAAGAGCGGGGCGCACTGGACAAACAGATGGCCGACCTCGCGTAGACTCACGCGGCGCGATTTTTCGGTCTCGAGCAGGGCGAGCGGGGCAGTGACCAGCACGAGCGAGGCGATCGCGGCGACGCCCATGGCCATGGCGGCGATGGGCATGCTGCGCGTGAGGAACAGCGCCACGGTAAAGACCGCGAGGACGCCGACGGAACGCAGCGTTTGGCTCATGCCGGCCAGGTAGAGCTTGTCGGCCTGCTGCAGGCGCCCCTCGTACACGTCGGCGACGCCGTCGACAACCTTATAGAGGTAGACGCCCAGGCCGATCGTGGCCATCTGTGCGTCGTAGCCGCGGGCGCTGCTGTACACGAGGCCGCACGCCAGCGCGAGTACTCCGCAAAGCCAGCGGTTGAGCTGGTAGGAAGCGAAGGAAGTCTTCTCGTCGATGTCCGAGACCTGATAATTGCGCACGCCGTAGTTACACGCGATCATGATGAGCGTGCCGGTGGCAAAGGCCATCGAGAACTTGCCGGCCTCCTCGGCGCCCACGAGTTGCGTGGACACAATGGTGAGCAGCGGAAACGACATGCCCCATACGGCGGTGCCCAGGGTGTTCCACAGGTAGTCGCGGCGGGTGGCGTGCTCCTCGTACTCGGCTTCTTGCGTGGAGAAGCCGCCGCCGTAGACGGCTCCGAGCAGGCGGTTCCACCAGGCGTCGACCATGCGACGGATGGGGCCGGGCTCGCGCTCGTGCTCGCGGCGACGGCGCGTGGCCTGGCCGCTGTCGGGCCCGCCGGCGTTGCGCTGGCTCAGTTCCTGGATGCGCGCGAGCTCCTCGGCGGTGTGCGAGGCGGGGAACAGGCCGTTCTCGATGCGTCCGCCCTGGCCGTGTGCCCCGTCGCCCAACACAGTGGGGTCGGCGACGCCGTTGTGGCGGGCGACGGCGCGGCGGATGCTATCGAGGGGCGTGATGCTCAAGGTGGTTCCTTTCTGTTGCTGCGCTCTAGTATAGCCGCGAAGGTATCGATTCGTGTTTTTGAACAGGTTGTTCAATATATTCGGCAGGCGGCAGCAATTTGTCGGTAAGCGTACGGTATTCTGTTGAGGTTTTGTGACACCCCGATGCCGCCCTCGCGGTACCAAGGAGCTTTTACCCATGGACGTCGCCGCATTTTTGCTGGCTCTTGTGCCGATCATCTGGCTTGTCGTGATGCTGCTGTGCTTTAAGTGGCCAGCTTGGAAAGCCGCCATCGGCTCGTTTGTTCTTTCGTGCGTGCTCGCCTTTGCGTGGTGGCACCTGCCGGCGGCTCAGATCGCCACGGCCTCGCTCGAGGGCTTTTTGATGGCCCTGTGGCCCATCGTGCTGGTGATTATCGCCGCGGTCTTTACGTATAACCTGTGCGTGCGCACGGGCGCCATGGACGTGATCAGCAGCATGATCACCTCCATCAGCAGCGACCGTCGTCTGCTGGCGCTGCTCGTGGCCTGGTGCTTCGGTGGCTTTATGGAGGGCATGGCCGGCTTTGGTACCGCCGTTGCCATTCCCGCCGGCATGCTCGCGGGCCTGGGTTTTGAGGCCGTGCCCGCCGTGCTCATCTGTCTGCTGGCCAATGGCGTGCCCACGCCCTACGGCTCCATCGGTATCCCGACGGTGTCCGTTGCCGACCTGGTCGGTCTGGATTCCCTGCACCTGGCGACTGTTCAGCTGGT
>CAKUEZ010000022.1 GCA_934646965.1 uncultured Collinsella sp.
CCGTTCTCGTACCAGTAGTGAACGGCGCGCAGGCAGGCGCGGTCGCCCAGCTTGGCGCGCAGCTCGGGGAGCTTGGCGTCAAAGTCGGCAACGTTTACCTCGCACAGACGTGCTTTGCCGAACTCGGCGGCGACGTCCTGCATCTCGCGCGGCACGGCGGCGTAGTCATCGGTGGCCGCCACATGGTCGGCGCCAACCTTAACGAGCACGAGCGCATAGCCGTGATCCTCAAAGTTGAGCTCGAGCTTCTGAGTTTTAGGCTGAGCTTGGTCCTCAAAATCCATGTAGGCAAGGCCGCCCAGGCACACGGCAGCCTGGTCCATCAGGCCGCAGGGCTTGCCGTAGTAGTTGTTCTCGGTGCGCTGGCTCATCTGGGCGAGTGCGACGGGCTCAATAGCGGGCGCGCCCCAGAGGGTCTCCATGACGCGACCGTATGCGGCCTCGACGGCAGCGGAGCTGGAAAGGCCGCCGCCCGAGGGGACGGAGCAGGTAAAGGCGAAGTCGAAGCCCTGGGGCTCAACGCCCAGGGCTGCGACCTCGTGGGCCATGCCGCGGACGAGGCTTGCGGACGTGCCCTTCTCGGACTCCTGAACATCCAGCGTGTCGAGCGTGATCTCAAAGGTGGGGTAGCCCTCGTCGGCAACGCGGACCTTGTTGGTGTCGGTTGCCACGGCAATGCCGTCGACGGCGACATCGAGTGAGCCGGCGATAACGTGGCCGCCCTCGTGGTCGGTGTGGTTGCCGCTGATCTCGGAGCGGCCGGGCGCGTGCACGTAGAGCACCTGTCGGTCGCCGATGGGGCCAAACTCCTCCTCAAACAGCTTGGTGAGGGTCGCGAGCGTCTTTTCGTCGGGGGCGGTCATGAGGGTCCTTTCTTTGGCGCGTACGGACGATTTTTGCGTCGTTATGAGTACGTTAACAATTTGAAGCGGCATGAACTCAGCATCCACGATGCCGCACGTTAAGGGCTATGTTAACGTACTCATAACACAACGCTTATTACTTTTTGAGAATCTGGTAATCGGTCGAAATTCGGCCGTGAACGGTAGTGCCGTATGGACTTATGGAGCAGAAGAGCTGCAGCTAGAAAAAGTAGAGTACGTTAACATGCGTCCGACGATAGCGGTCTTCCGCGCGGGCTCTATTCCTGCACGGGCCGGTATGTACGCTCTTTTGATCTCGCAAGGGTGAAGGTGATCTTGTGGCAAGGCGCCCCTCCAACGATACAGGCTCGCGTCCGGTTTCCATGGCCGACGTCGCCCGCGCTGCCGGCGTTTCGCAGCAGACGGTTTCGCGCGTCGCCAACGGCATGCCTAACGTTAACGAGCAGACGCGCCAGCGCGTGCAGGCCGCCATGCAAGAGCTCGGCTTCCGCCCCAGCTATGCCGGTCGCTCCCTGCGCGACGGTTGCTACCATTCGGTCGGCTTGTGCGTCAATGACGTCACCAAGTTTGGGAACCTCACAATGATTGACGGCATTGCCAGCGCCGCTCGCGAGCATGCTTGCGCCATCACGTTGGTCGAGATGTCCAAGACCGAGGAGTTTTCGCTTGCCGAGGCCACGCGTCGCATGGCGGCGCTGCCGGTCGATGGCATCATCATCGGCATGAGCCGCATGGCGCCCGACTTTGAGTCTTTCGAACCGCTGCCGGGTATCGGCACGGTTATCGTCACCATGTACGCACATCCGCGCGTGACCACGGTCGATTCCGACCATTACGGCTGCTCGCTACTGCTTATGGATCACCTGTTTGAGCTTGGCCACGAGCAGATTCGATATATCGGCGGCCCGTCCTTCTCGGTGGACGAGCAGTTCCGTCGCGCCGGTTGGCAAGACGCGCTCGAGCGCAGGCACATCGAGCCGGTGGAGCCGCTCGAGGGCGACTGGTCTGC
Source organism: uncultured Collinsella sp. (assembly GCA_934646965.1). Classification (GTDB taxonomy): domain Bacteria; phylum Actinomycetota; class Coriobacteriia; order Coriobacteriales; family Coriobacteriaceae; genus Collinsella. Next base: position 1,894 of record CAKUEZ010000022.1, read on the forward strand.
CAATAGCGGCTACGAAGCCGGCAGGTATCTGGCAGAGCATGACCGCATCATGACGGCGATTTACGCGGCAAACGATCAGATGGCAAACGGAGCCATCGCCGCGCTGCGCGATAGCGGCCTGCGCGTACCCGAGGACGTGAGCGTGGTGGGCGTCGATGATTCGCTCGACGATTTTGTCGCGCACAACGAGCTCACGACCGTGCGATTCGATCTGCATCAGCGCGGACGCGAGGTGTTTGAGCACGCGGTTCCCGAGGCGGGTACGCCGGGCAAAACCGTTGCCATCCGTATTCCCGGTCAGCTCATCGTTCGACATAGTACGGCGGCGCCGCGCGCATAGTTTCCGCAGGTCAACGGCGCATTGCTGCGCTTCAATAACAAATGGTAATGATGCCGGCAGATAACTGTTGGGATGTAGCCGAGTGCTATGATAGACGAGTTCTTTTGTCTATCTAGGAGGCTTTGCCTGATGGAGATCACCAAGGATATCCGCTACGTTGGCGTCGACGATCACGACATTGACCTGTTCGAGGGCCAGTACGACGTGTCCGAGAACGGCATGGCATACAACAGCTACGTTATCTTGGGCGAGAAGATCGCTGTCGCCGATTCGGTCGACGGCGGTTTTGTTGATGAGTGGCTCGGCAACATCGAGAGCGTGCTCGACGGTCGCACGCCCGATTACCTGGTCGTTCACCACATGGAGCCCGACCACTCCGCTGGCATCGCCGCCTTTATGGAGCGCTATCCCCAGGCACAGATCGTGGCCAGCATGGGCGCCTTCCGCATGATGGTCAACTACTTTGGCACCGATTACCCCGAGCGCAAGATGGTCGTCAAAGAGGGCGACGTGCTCGACCTGGGCGGCCACAGCCTGACGTTTGTCGGCGCCCCCAACGTGCACTGGCCCGAGGTGCTGTTCTCCTACGAGGCCACGGACAAAGTGCTCTTCAGCGCTGACGGCTTTGGCAAGTTCGGCGCCAACGACATCGAGGACCCGGAAGGCTGGGCCTGCGAGGCGCGCCGCTACTACTTTGGTATCGTCGGTAAGTTCGGCAAGTTCGTGCAGGCCGTGCTCAAGAAGGCTGCCGATCTGGACATCCAGATCATCTGCCCGCTCCACGGTCCCGTGCTGACCGAGAACCTGGGCTACTATCTCGACACCTACAACACGTGGTCGTGCTACCAGCCCGAGGACGAGGGCATCACGATTGCCTACGCGAGCGTCTACGGCCATCTGAAGGCAGCCGTCGAGGAGCTCGCTTCTGCGCTCGAGGCTCGCGGCCAGAAGGTCTCCGTCTTTGACCTGGCTCGCGATGATATGGCCGAGGCCGTTGAGGATGCGTTCCGTTACGACCGTCTGGTGCTTGCTTCCATCACCTACCAGGGCGAGATCTTCCCGTTCATGAGCACCTTCATCCACACGCTCGCCGAGCATGCCTACCAGAACCGTACCGTGGCGCTTGTCGAGGCCGGTTCCTGGGCGCCTGCCGCTGCCAAGGTCATGACCAAGGAGCTCGAGGGCATGAAGGACATCACCCTGGCGCAGAACAAGGTGACCGTCCTGGGTTCGCTCAACGACGCATCGCGCGTCCAGATCGAAGCCCTAGCCGACGAGCTGTCCAAGTAACGACACGTTCACTTCCGCCGTCAAAACCACCACAAAGGCAGGCACCTTTGTGGTGGTTTTTGTTTTTAGTCGAAGAGGACAGCTGGCGCTGCTGTCGACCGTTTGCTCAAAGAACTCAAGGATGCTCAAAAAACTCAAAAGCGCTCAAAAAAATCAAGGGTGTTCAAAGAAATCAAGGGTTGTAGGGCATAATGGAATTACGTGAGTTCAAGGGAGGCTTTATGGCGGCGGCGACAGCGTACAGGCAAGCAAATCCGTTCACGCCGATGTTCGGACGTGTACCGGCATACATGGCCGGCCGTGAGCAAATCATTGATGATATGGTGCTGGCGTTTGAAGGTGCCGATTCCGACCCCAACCTATGCTCGATTTTCTACGGCGCGCGCGGGACGGGCAAAACGGCTCTTTTAGCATATCTGTCATACCGCGCCCAGCAAGAAGGCTGGATTACGGCGAATGTGACGGCTTCGGACGGGATGCTCGAAGACATTCTGCAGCGCCTCAACGAATCGGCCGCCCATCTGATCGAAAAGCCCGCTTCTAGGCGTGTGAACAGTGTTGGGATTGCCTCTATAGGAAGTATGAGCTGGGAAAACGTTGATATCGAATATGAGGGCGCCAACTGGCGTACTAAGATGAACGCTCTGTTTGCTCAGCTTGAAGCGACTGGCACCGGGGTACTTATCGCCGTTGACGAGGTGGATGCATCGTTTGTGCAAATGACGGAGCTCGTTACCACTTACCAGCATTTTGTAAGTGAGAACAAAAAGGTGGCTTTGCTTATGGCGGGGTTGCCGTTTCGTGTGTTGGCGTTGCTGACGGGAAAATCGACATCGTTTCTCCGCCGTGCGGCCCAGCATTCGCTGGGATCTATTTCGCCGACTGAGGTAAAAGAAGCGTTCCGGCTGACGATCGAAGACGGCGGCAAGACGATTTCAGATGAGGCAGTCGATCGTGCCGCCGAGGCGATCGATGGCTTTCCATTTATGTTCCAGCTGGTGGGATATCGGGCATGGAACGCTTCGCGCCAAGCGTCTGAGGTTTCCCTTGAAGATGTCGAACGAGGCGCGAAGCTTGCGCAAGAGGAGCTCGAATCGCGCGTTTTTGCCTCGACTGCGGCAGAACTTTCAAAGGGGGACTTGGATTTTCTTCGTGCAATGAATCCGGAGGGGACGACGACCAGGCAAGAATTGGCTGCGCGGCTTAAGAAAAGCTCCGGTTCGATTTCGACGTATAAGAAACGTCTGATTGAGGCAGGGGTGATTGAAGAGCCCTTGCAAGGGCGTTTCGAGTTTGCGCTGCCGGGCTTCGGTCGATATGTAGCGTCTCTTTGTTAGAGGCTCACTTCTGCGAAGATCGTTTCGTGTCCTTCGCTGTCTCAATCTGTAACATCTGAGTGGCAAAATCGACTCTATCTGTTACAGATTTAGATTAAGGGCGGGGATCGAGCGGGATTATCTCGATCTGTAACAGTTAGCCGGCTTTTAAGGGCCTAGTTGTTACAGATTGAGACAAACTGGCGGAGCGAACCGTCGTGCCGCTCAACCGCCACAAAGGTGCCTGTCCCCTTTGTGGTGGTTTTTGTTTTAGGCGGTTGCGATGATGAGGGATGGGGTGGTGCCGTTGGTGACTTCGGCGATTGAGGCGACGACGGCGCCTTCGGGGTCGCGGTCCATCACGATGGCGTCGACATCGGCGAGCTCGGCAAAGCGGTACATGCCGCGTCCGTTGACCTTGCTGGCGTCCATGAGGGCGACGCTTTGGCGGGCGGCGGAGATCATGGCTGTTTTGGTCTCGGCCATCTGCGGAAAGTCGGTCGTAAAGCCGCAGCCGGGAACAAAAGCTCCAGGGCACATGACGGCAAGGTCGGCGTGAACCATCTGGAGCGCTTGCATAGTGAGCGGTCCGTATAGATAGCGATGGCCTTTGCGCAGCGCGCCTCCCAACATGACGACGTCGACCGAGGGCATGCTTTCGTCGATGTAATCGGAGATGGTGATGTCAGCCGTGATGACGGTGATGCCGTCGCGCTGGTCGAGGAGCCGGACAAATTCGAGCGCGGTGGTGCCCGAGTCGACAAGCAAGGTGTCGCCGTCGTTAACGAGTTCGATCGCGCTTTGTGCGATGGCCTGCTTGGCGGCGACATTGACGTTAATGCGGCGATCCTGCGTGGAGACAGTCAGGCGCTTGTGGAGCGATACGGCGCCACCATGCGTGCGGCGTAGCTTGCCGGCCTCGGCGAGCGCGTCCAGGTCGGCGCGGGCGGTGACGGAGGACACGCCAAAGGTCTGGGCGATTTCGGCCACCTGCACCGAGGCGTTGTGCTCGAGCATTTCCATGATGGCGGCGCGACGCTCATCGGCGAAGGCTCGGGTTGCAGCTTGAGCCATGGCAGCTCCATTCTCGGCAAAATTTGCAGGAATTGTGTTGACTCTATTTTCGTTCATTTTCTTTTTGAGTAAGAAAACGCCTTTCGATTACTTATCTTTTCTATAAAAGAAAGACATGAAGCATTCAAAACTCAATATCGAACACGTGCGTTCGGTTCCAATCCCTTCCGTTTGCTTTTCAAATTTGAGGGCTCAACTCCGTGTAGGGGCGTTTTCCCACACATCCAGACCCTTCGAATTTCATACAATGGGCGCAGCAAAACGCAAGGTAAAACGCCTTGCGGACACGTACGCCCGATGTCCAGATGCGGGCGAGGGAGAGGAGCAAACGCTCATGGCACTTGTTACCACCGAAAAGATGCTCAAGGACGCTCAGGCCGGCCACTACGCCGTCGGCGCGTTCAACGTCGAGAACCTCGAGTTTGTTATGGCCGTTCTGGCCGCCGCCGAGGAGACCAAGTCCCCCGTCATCATGCAGACCACCCCGGGCACCATCAAGACCGCTGGTCTGGACTACTTCTACGGCATGGTCAAGGCTGCCGCTGAGCGCGCTTCCGTGCCCGTCGCTCTGCACCTCGATCACGGCGATGGTTATGACCGCTGCATGCAGGCTTTCCGCACGGGCTACACCTCTGTCATGATCGACGGTTCGCACGAGTCCTTCGAGGACAACATCGCCCTGACCAAGTCCGTCGCCGACGCTGGCCGCGCCATGGGCGTGCCCGTCGAGGCCGAGCTCGGTAAGGTTGGCGGCAAGGAGGACGACGGTCCCGCGGTTGAGGGCGAGAGCCCCTACACCGATCCGGCCGAGGCCAAGGAGTTCGTCGAGCGTACCGGCTGCACCTCCCTCGCAATTGGCGTTGGCACCAGCCACGGTGTGTACACGAGCGATCCGCACATCGAGCAGTCCGTGGTCAAAGCCATCCGCGACGCCGTCGACGTGCCGCTGGTCCTGCACGGCACCTCCGGTGTGCCCGATGAGCAGGTTGCCGAGGCTGTGAAGAACGGCATCTGCAAGGTCAACTACGCCACCGAGCTGCGTCAGGCCTACACCAAGGGCTTCATGGCCTACATGGCCGAGAACCCCGCCTGCTTCGACCCCAAGAAGCCGGCCAAGGAGGGCATGCGCGAGATCACCGAGCTGGTTAAGATCCGCATGACCAACCTCAACTCTGTGGGCAAAGCAGAGTAACAGCAAGGGTATTCTGATTCCACCGGGCCGTCCGAAAACGGAAAAGGGCCTATCTCTCAGAACGTCCTCGGACATGTCGGAAGCCCCGCCGCGCGCTACGCGCTGCGGGGCTTCCTCCGTCCTGCGGAATGTTCTGAGAGATAGGCCCTTTTCCGTTTTCGGACGGCCCTGCTCAATCGCCCTTGTGGCGTTGGGGCTGAAAGGGTGGGGTGCGGGGGTTACTTGGTTGTTAGGGTTAGTAGGTCGTTGGGGGTTTTGAGGTTGTAGGTGGCGTTTGGGATGTCTTGGTGTGATCCCCATGCTGCTCGGGCAAAACTGACCCCTGCTGAAGTTGCGCATTGTTCGTCGTAGACGGTGTCGCCAACGTAGATGACGCTATTGGGGTTTGCGCCCGTACGTCGGAGATATTCGAGCATGGGTGCGGGTGCGGGTTTGTGTTCGGTTGTGTCTTCGACAAGGATGATGTGCTCAAAATACTTGTCGAAGCCAAGGGGTGCTATTTCTTCTGCGTATTCGTCGCGCGCACGTGAGGAGACAATGCCAAGATTGCAACCGTTATCGGCGAGCTTTGCGATAGCTTCCAGCAAGCCGGGAAACACGCTGATGGTGCTTTTAAAGCTGGCGGCAACTTGGCACCAGCGATCCAATGTTGCCTGCGAGTAAATCCCAAGTTCCTCAAGAGCATCCTTGCCGGGTATGCCGAGGGCAAATTCAAGCTCGTGTCGGGGGAGCGTTTTGCCGGTCTCTTCTTGGACAATCTGGGCAAGCGATGACAGCACACTTTCTTCTGTATCTGCCAGTGTTCCATCAACGTCAAACACAATATGGTCAAAGTGCTTCATATGGTTGCTCCTATCTGTTGTTTGCCTGCAAGTTTGATGCAGTGACAGAAGAAGGGCTAGCGGTATTTCTGCCCGGTACTATCGAGATTCTGCCTCGCTGCTCGATAGCTCGAAGGAGTGCATCCCATTTGTTCTTTAAATACCTGGCCAAGATGGCTTGCCGTTGCAAAGCCACATTGGCGAGCGATTGTCTGGATCGTTCGCGTAGTGTGCGCCAAAAGTTCGCAAGCACGGTTGATGCGGTATGCGCGTAGATATGCCGCCGGGGTCGTTCCTGCGCAAGCTTCGATAATGCGGTAACACTCTCTTTCGCTTACGCCGGCTGCAGATGCCATCTGGGGCACATCTATAGCGGCTGCATAGTTTGCGCGGATATAGCCCAGGATTGCCTTGAACTGTACGTCGCGGCTGGTCATCCAAGAGGCGTCGTCGGAGGAAAAGAGCGGTTCGGCCTTGGCGTAAATCTGAATCCAGAGCTCTGACAAGATATTTCGAAGCGCCATCTCGTTCTGCGGCCGTTGAAGGTCGTGGCTAAAGGAGCTCTTCAGCAAATCGATAAAGGGCATATCGTCGGGATTGATGGGCGACCATTTGAGCACATCGACGCCTCGACATTGAAGCAATGGGTCGATGTAGCGCTTTTGGAGACGTCCCGCGGGATCGCCGAGCATCGACGGCTGAAAGATATGCAACATTTGAATGGCTGGCGCCGAATTGGGTGATTGCAATGTGCTGTGCAAAACGCCGCCGTTGATAAAGCCGGCGGACCCTTCCTCAAAGCGCACGTGCTCATGAGCCGCGCGCGTGCGATAGTCAATCGCTCCCCGCTCCATGTAGAAAAGCTCGACTTCGGAATGCCAGTGCCAGGGGACGGAATTGCCCGGATAGCGAGCGAATTCTGCGCGTTCGGCAATATAGGGCCAGTCTTCGGCGGTCTCGGGAAACGCTTCCTCGCGTCCTCCGCGGTGCAATTCTATGTGATCCATGTTTCGCATGGCATCAGTATAAAGCGCGATGGACTTAGATTGCTCTTGCTTGGTTGGGGAAGGTTTTGTTTAGGGATGCTTGGAGCTTTTTGAATGAGGTTTGTAGGTTGAGGCGCTGATTGGCGGAGCGCTTAGATTGCTTGATGGTGGGGGAGTCGAGGAGACCGTCTCTCTGTGTCGGGGGGAAGGAGAAAAGGTCCGCATGTTTTAGGGATGGCTGTGTTGCGTCATTGGAAGAATGCATGCGTGCGGCCTCCTCGATGTCCACCAAAAGGTTGCGCACGGGGTGTGCTGCTAGGTCCCGTGCGTTGGCAGTATTATGCAGCGGACCGTTCAAAGAAGCGCTAAAGAAAGGCTTAACCTGGTTTGGTGTTACGGTGAAACCGCAGGTCAAAGCTATCGAGTAACACTCTTGAAAGGTTTTGAGCTTAAGGGCTTTCTAAGGTTTGTGGCGCGGATGTGGCGCGGGCGTGCGGGACCTGTGAATGGCTCGTTTTAGCGCTGCGGAGTCGCGGCTCGCACCTGCTCGATGACCTTTTCCATGGTGGCGTCGATGCGGTCCTTTTTGAGTTCGCATTCCCAGATAGTTATGGGTGTCCAGCCCATTTCGGTGAGTGCTGCCACGGCAGCCCGGTCGCGCTCGACGTTGCGGCGGAACTTTGTCTCCCAAAACTCAACGTTGCGCTTGGGCTGACTCGGATTGCACTTGGGGCAACGATGCCAAAAGCAGCCGTTGACGAAGATGGCGATCTTGCGCCCGGGGAAGGCGATGTCTGGCTTGCCGGGAACTTTCCATTCCAGGCGATAACCCGTGAGTCCCGCGGCGCGCAGGCGCTGGCGAACGAGCAGCTCGGGCTTGGTATTGGCGCGCTTGTTGCCTTTCATGGACTTTTTGATGGCGGCGCGACGGCGGACTAGCTCGCGCTCGTCGGCGGAGAGGTCCGAGGTGTCGATGCCGTCGAGCAGACCGGGTTTGGGGCGCTTTTTGGAGCGGCGTTTGGTTTTGCGCTTGGGTTTGGTGGTGGGGTCGTCGGTTGTGTTGGGCACGGCGTCATCGGTGGCGCTTGCCTCAAGTCGGTCTTCCTTGAGCTTGATCAGCGCATCAATCAGTCCCTTGTCGGCGGGCATCCATTCCACCGTTGCCAGCGAGGTGCGCGGAATCCAGCGGATGTCGAGCTGGCGGTCGTGTTTCTGGGGTTCATCGGACTCATCGGCCAACGAGCAGTAATAACACTCCATGGAGAGATGAAAATCGGGATAGTCGTACTCAACGGTATAGAAATCGCGCAGGTTGGTGACCTTTACCTGCAGTTCTTCCATGAGCTCGCGACGTACGGCGTCCTCGGGCGACTCGCCGCGTACAATCTTGCCGCCTGGGAACTCCCAAAGTCCCTGCATGTCGCCATAGCCGCGCTGCACGGCAAGCAGCTCGTCGGATCCTTCCTTGCGAATGATCCCAGCGGCAACATGAACAGTCTTCAACAGGAGTCCTCTCTCAACATCAACACGTGACAGGGTCGCTACCCCTACCTTACACAACGGTAAGGCAAGCGTAAGCCATATCGATGGTAGCCGACTCGTCTTCTTGCGACTATAGATGCCGTAGACTAATCGCAAGAAAGGACTCGGTATGCAAACCATGCAAGCAGCGACCCCGGTACTGGAGGTCGCGCATCTCGAAAAGGTATACGGCGCGCTGGGCAACGTGACCCGCGCGCTCAACGACGTCAGCTTTACCGTCAACCGTGGCGAATTCGTGGGCATCATGGGTGCCTCGGGCTCGGGAAAGTCGACACTGCTCAACTGCGTGTCGACCATCGACAGCGCCACGAGCGGCATCATTCGCATCAACGGCCAGGATGTGACGCGCATGAAACAGGCCAAGCTTTCGCAGTTCCGCCGCGAGGAGCTGGGCTTCATCTTCCAGGACTCCAACCTGCTCGACACGCTTACGGCGCGCGAGAACATTGCTCTGCCGCTCACCATCGCCCGCGTGAATTCGGCCGAAATCTCGACCCGTGTGCAGGACGTGGCCGCACGCCTGTCCATTAGCCAGGTGCTCGACAAGTACTCCTATCAGATGTCCGGTGGTCAGCAACAGCGCGTTGCCGCAGCTCGCGCGCTCGTCACCGACCCCACCATGATCATGGCCGACGAGCCCACCGGCGCCCTCGACTCCAAAAGCGCCCGCCTGCTGCTCGAGAGCCTAGAGGCCCTCAACCGCCGCCTGCGCGCCACCGTGCTCATGGTTACGCACGACAGTTTTGCCGCCAGCTACACGAGTCGTGTGCTGTTTATTCGCGACGGCAAGATCTTCACCGAGCTGCGCCGTGGCGACACCGACCGCCGAGAGTTCTTCGACCGCATTATGGAGGTCGTTGCCATGATGGGCGGTGAGGGCTCCGATGCTCTGTAAACTCGCTTGGGGCAACGTCCGCCGCGCCGGCCGCGACTACCTCGTCTACCTTTTGACGCTCACCTTGGGCGTCACGGTCTTCTACGCCTTTAACACCGTCTCGATGCAGGTTGACATTGCCGGCATCGATGAAGAGGGCTTGGCGCAGGTTATGGGCAGCATGCTCGGCTACCTGACGTACTTTTTGGCCGGCGTCATGGCCTTTTTGATGGTGTACGCCAATAACTTCATCATGAAACGCCGCAAAAAGGAGTTTGGCCTGTACCAGGTGCTCGGCATGGGGCGCGGGCGCGTCGCCACGATCATGGCGCTCGAGACCGTGATAGTGTCGGTCGTGGCCTTTGTCGCCGGCATTGTGCTGGGTGTGGGACTTTCCCAGCTCATGACGTTCTTTACGGCCTCGCTCTTTAAGACGCAGATCGCCAATTTCCACTTCTTTTTCTCGGTGCATGCGTTCAACCTGACCCTTGTCTGCATGCTCGTAATGTTTGTGCTCACGCTACTGCTGAACCTTCGCGCCGTGCGTCGTACCAAACTCATCGAGCTTATGGGTGCCGAGCGTCGCAACGAGAGCATCAAGACACGCAACCCCTGGATCGCGATTGCCATCTTTGCCGTGGGCGTGGCGCTTGTGGGCGTGGCCTATTACCGTCTGCTACGTGATGGGTTCCCGCTAACCGCGACGGACAGCAAGCTGCAAGAGGCCATGAACCAGTTTGGTATTACGACCGCTATGGTTACCGTGGGCACCTTTGCCCTGTTCTGGGGACTCTCGGGCATGCTCATCAAGCTGCTACAGAGCCTGCGCGGCGTGTATTGGCGCGGCCTCAACATGTTTACCGTGCGCCAGCTTGCGGCCAAAGTCAACACGGTGTGCTTTTCGATGGGCGTCATCGCGATGCTCCTGTTTTTGGCCATCACCTCGGTGACGTGCGGTATGTCGATTGCCAACGTGATGAACGAAAACCTGGAGCGCTATAACCCTGTTGATGTGTCTCAGACGTATGTCTATTACACGCCCGATACGCTCGACTACTACAAAGAATATGTCAATCCGTCTGAAGCCGACCGCATGGTGCTAGCCGATACAACGGTCGATTTGTACTCCGCATGGCACGGCAAGGGCAAGTCGGCGGACAACAACGACGAGACCGGCAAGAAGGTCAATATCGCCGATGTTGCCGGTGAGCATGTTCAGATCGATTCGTATCTGAGTTTCCCGTTTGGCGGTTCGAATCCTTCGGTGTCTGCGGGTGAGATGTGCAAGACCATGGGCGAAAAGCTCCCCAAGGCGCTCGGGGGTAGCAATGCCGATACGATGGGTCTGTTTGTGACGCCGGCGAGCCAGTACAACAAACTGCGCCAGATGATGGGCGAGGAGCCGGTGAGCATTGGCCGCGACCAGTACCTGCTTACGTGTGATATGGGCGGTGAGCTGGGCGACCTGTACACCAAGTACATGGCCGGCGGCCATACCCTCACCTTGGGCGGGCATGAGCTCAAGCCCGCAACCGATAAGTCGGACAAGGACACGGCGGCCATCGCCAACGCGGCGATGGGCAGTAACCCGGGTACCGTCGTCGTTGCCGACGAGCTGTTGTCCCAACTTAATCTGCAGCCGTATTCCAGTAGCCTGCTCGTTAATTACAAACAGGGGATGGATACGACCGAGGCAGACGAGAGCATTAAATACACTTTGCTCGACAATCTGCTCGTTGACGGCAAGGAGCCAGGGTCATGGGGAATCTTCATCACACGCTCCGAGATGTACACGCAAGCAGCGCAAATGAACGGCATGATTAGCTATCTGGCCATCTACATTGGCTTTGTACTGGTCGTTGCGTGCGCGGCAATCCTGTCGATCCAGCAGCTCTCCAACGTTGCCGACGGCAGTCGCAGCTACCGCGTGCTGTCGCAGATCGGTTGCGACGACCGTCAGATTCGCCACTCGGTGATGGCACAGCAGGCAGTGTTCTTCCTGTTCCCGCTGGCAGTGGGCCTGGCGCACTCGTTTGTGGCGCTCAAGGTAATCATCGACCTAGTGAGCACGTTCGGCAACATGAGTATCGGCGGCACGGTGGGCCTCACCTGCGCGATCTTCCTAGCAGCCTACGGCGGCTACTTCCTGGTGACCTACGTTATGAGTACCGGCATCGTGCGCTCCGCCATCGCCACCCGTTATAGCGAATAGCCAACCTGGTACAGAACATAATCATCGCAGGTAGAGCATAAGTCAGCGAAAGCGCCCCTAGGCGAGCAAGGTGACGTGAAAGAGGAGGGAAGCGTACTTTGGTACGCGACCGACGATTGAACGTCAGATTGCCGCCTAGGGGCGCTTGCAGCGTCGAGCCGTTACGCGGTTTGGTAAAACCGCGTAACTCGAGCACCTTTGTGGTGGTTTTTGCCTGTCGGCGGCGTGCCGTTCCTCCGTCTATCTCAATCTGTAACATCTGGCTGGCAAAATCGCCTCTATCTGTTATAGATTAAGATTGTTTGTCCCGAGCCATATGGTTTGTCTCGATCTGCAACAACAAGACGGGGATTCGGCCCCTAGGTGTTACAGATTGAGACAATGGCCGTTCGATTTGGAGGAAGCCTTATGCGTACGATCACCGAGTCCGAATCCACGCCCAAGGCCGACGGCTTCTTTATGCCCGCTGAGTTCGCTCCGCAGGATCGCGTGTGGATGGGCTGGCCCCACCGCACCGACACCTGGGCTCATGGCGCCAAGCCGGCCCAGAAACAATATGCCGCCATCGCTCGCGCCATTGCCGAGTTCACCCCAGTCACCATGTGCGCCAACCAGGCAGATTATGCCAACTGCAAGGCTGTCTTCGAGGAAGACGAGAACGTCGCCGTTATCGAGATGACCACCGATGACGCTTGGTTCCGTGACACCGCTGCCACCTTTGTCATCAATGACAAGGGCGAGAAGCGCGCTGTCCACTGGCACTTCAACGCCTACGGCGGCCTCGTCGACGGCCTCTACTTCCCGTGGGACAAGGACGAGCAGATCGCCCTTAAGATTGCCGAGCTTTCTGGCTGCCGTCGCTATCGTCCCGATGACATGATTCTCGAGGGCGGCTCCATCACCGTCGACGGCGAGGGCACCCTTGTCGTGACCGACCAGTGCCTGCTTTCCCCGGGCCGCACCTGCTCTGCGGTTCTGGAGGAGGAAGAGGATCCCGAGTCCATCTGGCCCAAGTTCAAGAAGAAGTTTGAGCCCTGGAGCGAGGAGCTTCGCGCCTATATGGACGAGCATCTCAAGGATTACCTGGGTGTCGAGAAGGTCATTTGGGTCAAGGAGGGCATCGATCCCGAGGAGACCAACGGCCACATCGACGACGTCGCTACGTTCATCGCTCCGGGCGTCATGGCCTGCATCTGGACCGACGATCCCGAGTATCCGTTCTACGAGCAGTGCCACGCTGCCTACGAGACTCTCTCCAATGCCGTTGACGCCAAGGGCCGCAAGATGAAGGTCTACAAGCTGTGCATGCCCGTGAAGCCGCTGTTCATGGATCAGGCTTCCTGCGACACCATCGACGCCGATGAGAACGCCGAGCCGCGCGTTGCCGACGAGCCGCTGATCGCTTCTTACATGAACTACCTGGTCACCAACCACGGCGTTATCGTCCCGCAGTACGGCGACGAGAACGACCAGCTGGCTGTTGACACGCTCCAGAAGATCTACGACGAGGTCTGGGGCGAGGGCGTCTACAGGTGCGTCGGCGTTCAGTCCGAGCAGGTCGTCTTCGGCGGCGGCAACATCCACTGCATTACCCAGCAAGAACCGTCCGCTTAATCGTCTGGCTTTCCGAGGCACGGCATCTTCCCGTTCATTCGTCGCTTGCGTACCAAAGTACGCGGCGCTCCTCTTTCACGGGAATCTGCCGCACCTCAGAAACCCAGTCAATCAAGCGGACCGGCGTAACTCAGGCCCGCCACCTTGCAGCCAATCAAGCGGACTGGCGTAACTGACCACCGCAAAGGGGACAGGCACCTTTGTGGTGGTTCTGGTCCTTATTGGCGGGTTAGTCCTGGGTATCGCCGCCGTACATGTAGACGATGAAGCCGTCGCCGGTGTCTTGGCTGTGATCCTCGAGGATGCGTTTCATGCTGAGGTGCTCGTAGAACTGCCAATCGGAGTTGCAGTCGCTCATCAGGAAGAACTTGGTGCAGCCGGCTTTGGCAAGCTCGGCGCGTGCAAGGTCAATAAGCGCGCGGCCGAGGCCCTTGCCCTGCCACTCGGGCACGATGATGATCAAGAACGTCCCCAACGACTAATTCCCCAGATAAAACCGACCAAAATAAACCTGTCCCTATTTGGTAGGTTTCGGGGCGGCGAAGGGTTGCACTTTAGCGTGCGACAGCGGATAATGCCGAGCATTCGACAATGTTCTCGTTGCCATCAATTGATTGAGGAGGCCCCTATGGCCATGGAATTCAAACGCAGGCTGCCGATCCCCATGGAGATCCGCGAGGAAATGCCGCTTTCTGCCGAGCTTACCGCCAAGAAGCAGGCATTTGATGCCGAGGTCGCCAAGGTCTTTACCGGCGAGGATGCGCGCAAGGTGCTCATCATTGGCCCGTGCTCTGCCGACCGCGAGGACTCGGTGCTCGAGTACATGAACCGCCTGGCCAAGACCGCCGAAGAGGTCAAGGACAAGCTCATCATCATTCCGCGCGTCTACACCAACAAGCCGCGCACCAAGGGCACCGGCTACAAGGGCCTGCTGCACAACCCCGACCCCGAGGCTCCCGACGATCTGCTCGAGGGCGTCAAGGCCATCCGCCACATGCACCTGCGCGTCATCGAGGAGACGGGCTTCTTCACCGCCGACGAGATGCTTTATCCCTCCAACTACCAGTACCTCGTCGACCTGCTGAGCTACGTCGCCGTGGGCGCACGCTCGGTCGAGAACCAGGAGCATCGCCTGGTATCGAGCGGCATTTCGGTACCCGTCGGCATGAAGAACCCCACTGCCGGTTCCACCACGGTTATGCTTAACTCCATTTACGCTGCTCAGGCCCACCAGAGCTTTATCTTCCGTAACTGGGAGGTCGAGTGCGACGGCAACCCGCTCGCGCACGCCGTCATGCGCGGCTACATCGGCCTCGATGGTCGCACCTACCCCAACTACCATTATGAGCACCTGGAGCGTCTGGCCGAGCGCTACACCGAGCACGCCGGCTACGCCAACCCGGCGGCGGTCATCGACTGCAACCACGACAACTCGGGCAAGCGTCCGCTGGAGCAGTACCGCATTTGCAAGGAGGTGCTCGATAGCTGCCGTCGCAACGAGTCCATCTCCAAGCTGGTCAAGGGCTTTATGATCGAGTCCTATCTGGAGGACGGCAATCAGCCGGTCGATGGCGGTGTCTTTGGCAAGTCCATCACCGACCCGTGCCTGGGCTGGGAAAAGACCGACTACCTCATCCACGAGATCGCAGAACGTATTTAGTTACGCGGTTTTACCAAACCGCGTAACGGCTCGACGCTGCAAACCCGCCAGGGCGGCAATCTGCCTTTCAGCTTCGGTGGCATGACCAGAAGGTCAATGCCGCCTCGCTTCAAGGCACCTTGCTCGCTCTGGCGGGTTTTCGCTGTCGTTGCCAAAACATCGACGTTGCCGTTGGGTAGCTAATTTGGGACGGGGCCATTTTGACTACTTTGCAATTAAAAGTAGTCAAAATGGCCCCGTCCCAAATTAGCTACCCATGCACCAGAATGTGGTCTGCTCGCTGGCACTGCCGGATCTTTGGCGTTCTCCATGCCCGGTGGGCAAAAAATGGCAAATATGAGTACTGTTGCTATTGCGGTATCATATCGACTCTACAAAATAATAGACATAACTGAAAATATGTTCATTAATGTTGGCATACAGAAGCCTGTTAACGGGCATCTTGATCAATCTGAAGGCATATATAGGCCGCAAAGAGGCCAGTTGAGGCGATTTTGGCTGTTACTAAAAAGGTGACAGTACTCATATTTGCCATTTTTTGACCACGGGGTCCGGAAGGGGCTGTCAATTGGGTCCCAAGGGAGGCAATTCGAGTGCAGCGTATGAAAAAACGGGGGCGCAGGTTATCCTGCGCCCCCGTTTTCTGGGCATTGCGGTTGTTTGCCGCTGGTTTTTACGCCGCCTCGTCGAACTGCGAGTTGTACAGGTCGGCGTAGAAGCCGCCCTGGGCGAGCAGCTCGTCATGCGTGCCCTTCTCGACGATGTCGCCGTCGCGAATCACCAAGATCACGTCGGCGTTGCGGATCGTGGACAGGCGGTGCGCGATGACAAAGCTCGTACGGCCCTGCATCAGCGCATCCATGGCGCGCTGAATAAGCTCCTCGGTGCGGGTGTCGACGTTGGAGGTCGCCTCGTCCAGGATGAGTGCCGGGCGGTCGGCCAAAATGGCGCGGGCGATGGTCACGAGCTGGCGCTGGCCCTGCGACAGGTTGGTGCCCTCCTCGTTGATCATAAAGTCGTAGCCGCCGGCAAGCGTATGGATAAAGTGGTCGCAGCGTGCGGCGCGTGCGGCGGCCTCGACCTCGGCATCGCTCGCGTCGGGGCGTCCGTAGCGGATGTTCTCACGGATGGTGCCGTTAAACAGCCAGGTATCCTGTAGCACCATGGCAAACTCGCCGCGCAGCGCAGCGCGATCCCAGTCGCGCACGTCGATGCCCTCGACGCGCAGCGAACCGCCGTCCACATCGTAGAAGCGCTGTAGCAGCTTGATGAGGGTGGTCTTGCCGGCACCGGTGGGGCCGACGATGGCGATGGTCTGACCGGGTTTAGCCTCGCAACTAAAGTCGTGGATGATGGTCTTGTCGGGCGTGTAGCCAAACTTGACGTGGTCGAACTCCACGTGGCCGGGGCGCTTCTCGGGGATCTGCGCGTCGGTCTTCTGCTCTTCCTCGGGCGCGGCCAGGAACTCGAACACACGCTCGGTGGCGGCGGCCATCGACTGCATCGTGTTGCTCACGTTGCCCAGCTGCTGCACTGGCTGCGTAAAGTTGCGCACGTACTGGATGAAGCTCTGGATGTCGCCGGGAGTGGCGTTTCCGGTCAGCGCGAGCTGCGCGCCCACCACGACAACGCCCACATATCCCATGTTGCCCACCAGGCTCATGAGCGGCATCATCAGGCCCGACAGGAACTGCGAGCGCCAGCCACTAATATAGAGGCGGTCGTTTTGGCGGTCGAACTCCTCGATCGAGGCCTCGGCGCGGTCGAACACCTGGATGACGTTCTGGCCGGCAAAGTCCTCCTCGATAATGCCGTTGACGGTGCCCAGGACCTGCTGCTGCTCACGGAAGTACGGCTGCGAGAAGTGAATCATCACGGCCAGGATAATCGCGGCGGCGGGCAGCGTGAGCACGGTGACGCCGGTGAGCGGCAGGCTGATCGACAGCATCATGACGAGCACGCCGATAATCTGCGTGACGGACGTAATGAGCTGCGTCACGCTCTGGTTGAGTGACTGGCCGAGCGTGTCGACATCGTTGGTGATGCGGCTGAGCACATCGCCCTTGCTGTGGCCGTTGAAGTAGCTCATCGGCACGACAGCGATCTTGGCGGCGATCTCCTTGCGCATGCGGTAGCAGATCTTTTGCGTGACGCCGGTCATGAGCCAGCCCTGGATTAGGCTGCAGGCAGAGCTCGCCAGGTACAGGCAGAGCAAAAAGCCGAGCGTCTTGGCGATCCAGTCAAAGTCGACATCGCCGGTACCGTTGACCTTGGCAACCAGGCCTTCGAACAGCTTGGTCGTAACCTGGCCGAGCACCTTGGGTCCCACAATGTTAAAGATAACCGAGCACACGGCAAAGGCGACGGCGGCGAACACGGCAATCTTGTGCTGCCCGATATAGCCGAGCAGCTGCTTTATGGTGCCCTTAAAGTCCTTGGCCTTTTCGCCGCGGCCCATGCCGCCCATGCGGCCCATGGGTCCACGCTGACGGGTGGGCTTGGGAATCTGAGTCTTGGTCTCGTCTGCCATTAGCGCTCGCCTCCTTCCATAACGGCTGCAATCTCTTCTTGGGTAAGTCCCAGCTCCTCGGCGGAAAGCTGCGACTGCGCGATCTCCAGATACGCCGGGCAGCCGTGCAGCAGTTCCTCGTGCGTTCCGGTGCCCACTACATGTCCATCGTCGAGCACGATGATCTGGTCGGCGTGCATGATGGTCGCGATGCGCTGTGCCACGACCACGAGCGCGGCGTCGGTGACGTTTTTGGCGAGCTCCTCGCGCAGGCGCGCGTCGGTCTTGTAGTCGAGCGCGCTAAACGAATCGTCGAACACCACGACCTCGGGCTTCTTGGCCAGGGCGCGGGCGATGGCCAAGCGCTGGCGCTGACCGCCCGAAACATTGGAGCCGCCCTGGCTGATGGGAGAGTCGTAGCCGCCTTCGCGCTCGGCGATAAAGTCCTCGGCCTGGGCGATGCGCGCGGCCTCGTGCATGTCCTCGTCGCTCACCGTGTCGCCGGCAAACTTGAGGTTGCTCTCGACGGTGCCCGAGAACAGGCGGCCCTGCTGCGGAATATAGCCAATGCGGCGACGCAGCTCGGAGAGGGTCAGGTCGCGCACGTCGACGCCGTCGAGCGAAATGCTGCCGCCCGTGACGTCGTACAGACGCGGGATGAGCTGCACAAGTGTGGACTTGCCCGAGCCCGTGGAGCCGATGATGCCGAGCATCTGACCGGCGTGCGTGGTGAAGTTCACGCCGCTGATCACGTCGGCGCGGGCATCGGGGTACTGGAAGCTCACGTCGCGGAAGCGCAGCTCGCCGCGCGGCGCGCTGGCTGCGGGCAGCTTGGGCGAGGCGGGGTCGTTAATGCTCGTGGGGCAGGTGATGACCTCTTCCACGCGCTCGGCGGCAACCTCGGCGCGGGGCAGAATGACCGAAACCATGGTGAGGATCATAAACGCCATGACGATCTGCATGGTGTAGGAGATGAACGCCATCATGTTGCCGACCTGCATCACGCCGTCGGACACGCCCCGTGCGCCAAACCAGACAATGAGCACGGCGACGCAGTTCATGACGAGCATCATGAGCGGCATCATGAAGCTCATGGCGCGGTTGGTGTAGAGCTGCGTGGTCATCAGGTCGAGCGAAGCCGCGTCAAAGCGCTCGAGCTCATGCTCCTCGCGGTTGAACGAGCGAATGGGCATAAGGCCGTCGAGCAGCTCGCGGGCGGTAAGGTTCACGCGGTCCACAAAGCTCTGCATCTTTTTGAACTTGGGCATGGTGAGGCCCATGAGCACGCCGACGACAGCCGAGACTGCGATGATGGCCACGGCGATGGTCCACTCCAGGCCGGTGTGGTTGGCCAGAACGCGCATAACGGCGACGACGCCCATAACAGGGGCCATAAGACACATGCGGATAAACAGGGTCGCAGCCATCTGAATCTGCTGAATATCGTTGGTGCAGCGGGTGATGAGCGAGGCCTGGCTAAACTTGCCCACCTCGGCTGGCGAGAAGTGCATAACCTTGTTGAACGTCTCGCGGCGCAGGTCGCGGGCAATGGAGCAGGCGGTGCGCGATGCCACGGCGCCGGTCAGGATGGTGGCGACAAGCGATACCAGGCACAGGCCGAACATCGTGGTTGCCATGTGGCCCAGGTAGGCGTTCTGCACGTCGGCAGGGTCGATGCCCTGTGCCTTGTACTCGTCCTGCACGTAGGTCACGGCGCGCTGGGTGACGATGGAGCCAGACATGGAGCCCATCTTGTCTGCCATCTCGTTGGCGCCATCGACAAGCTTGCTCTGGTCGATCAGGCCGCCCTCGACGCCCAGACGCAAGCTTGCCATGGTGATCTTGCCACCGTCGGCGTCAATCTGCGCCTGCATTTCCTGTGCGGCTGCGGCCTTCTGCTGCATCTCGGCGAGCTGCTCGGGCGTCATGGCCGCCATCTGCTCGGGGGTGGGCATGGACTGCTGGGCGCCGTCGCCGGTGTCGCTCGTGCCGGTCATGTCTCCCATGGAATCGGCGTCGATACCCTGGTTGAGGGCAAGCACGACGGTCTCGGGCAGGCTCATAATGTCGGCGAGCTTACTGCCGTCGGCGCGCTCGTCCTCGGTGCCGTTGTAGGCACGGATGCCGTTCTTGTCGGCCTTGCCAAACGCGGCCTCCACCGTCTTAGTGTCCTTGGCGTTCATAAAGAGCTTAAGGTCGTCGAGCGATTCGGCGCGGATGGTGTCGGGAACGGGCGAGGCGATGCCTCCCTGTTGCACGCCTACGTCGACGATGTCGCTCATATACGTGGGCAGCGCTAGGTCGGCGTTACAGCTGATTACGATAAGCACGATTGCTGCAAGCAGCGCCAGGATATGCTTCTTAAAGAGCTTGAGAATCCTCACTCGGCATCTCTCCTTTCTTGGTTGCGGTCGATAATCTGGTTAGTGCGTCGAAGAAGGCGCACCAGTTCGTTGGTATCTGCTTCGCCGAGCTGCTCGAGGAATGCCGCAGCGCGGTCCTCAAACTCCCGACGCTTGATTTCAAGATCTTGATGCCCCTTTTCGGTTACCGTGACGTGTACGCGGCGACGGTCGGTTTTTGAGTGCTCGCGCTCGACCCAGCCCTTGGCCTCGAGGGCGCGTAGGATATTGGCGATGCGGGCGCTCGAGACCCAGGCACGATCGGCAAGTTCGCTCGGCGTGAGTGAGCCGCCGGCGAGCAAAAGAGCGCGCATGACGGCCATCTCGCCGCTCAGAGCCTGGTCGGTAAAACGCGAAACGCGCTGGTGCAGGCTGCCAAACTCGATAAAGAGCTTGCGTCCAAGCATGTGGAAATCGGTATCTTCCACCGAAAACCCCTAACACTAGAAACTATTTTCGGTGAAAGATGATACCACCGCACGAGCATCCCATACAGTAGATTTTTGGGACATGCCCAGAAATCTACCGGAGAGCTGTGCGATATAAAGGTCGTATAAACAATTCAAAAAAT
Source organism: uncultured Collinsella sp. (assembly GCA_934646965.1). GTDB lineage: Bacteria > Actinomycetota > Coriobacteriia > Coriobacteriales > Coriobacteriaceae > Collinsella. The sequence goes on from CAKUEZ010000022.1 coordinate 22,297, forward strand.
TCAATTACTGAAACGTTCCAAAGAACTATCATGCACGCGGTTAGGCGAGGGGTTGTCACCACCATGACGACTGGGACTCATTTTTCGCCACGTGCGATGCTCCAACTTCCCGCAAGGAGACACCTGAATCAAGGGGGTTGGAGTCATGGCATTTGACTTCACGGGTAAAACCGCGATCGTTACCGGCGGCACTCAGGGCATTGGCCTCGAGATCGCCAGGGGTATCGTGGAAGGCGGCGGACACGTCGCGCTCATCGCAAGGAACGCCGCTAAGGGCGAGGCCGCAGTGGCCGAACTCGGCGAGGGCAACAAGTTCTATCAGCTCGATGTCGCCGATGCACCCAAGGCGCGCGAGACTGTCGAGCAGATTTTCGCCGATCTGCCTCAGACCAACATTCTGATCAACTGCGCCGGCGTCATCAGCACCAAGAAGTTCGACGAGATCGACGACACCGAGTGGCGCCGCACCATCGACATCAACCTCAACGGCACCTTTACCATGATGAATGCCGTGTACCCGCACTTTAAGGCGGCCCACGCCGGCACCATCGTCAACGTGAGCTCCGTGGCCGGCAAGATCGGCGGCGGCCTGCTTGGCACCGCAGCGTATGCCAGCTCCAAGGCCGGCGTCAACGGTCTGACCAAGGCGGTCGCCAAGGAGGGCGGCAAGTTCGGCATCCGCTGCAACGCCGTGTGCCCGTCGCTCACCCTTACCGACATGACCTCGATTCTCTCTGACGAGAACTCCCAGCGCATCATCAACGGTATTCCTCTGGGCCGCGCCGCTCAGGCGAGCGAACCCGCACAGATGGTGCTGTTCTTCGCTTCCGACCTTGCCAGCTTTGTGAACGGCGAGATCGGCGACTGCGATGGCGGCATCGTCCTGGACGGGTAATCCCCCGCGGTGATAGTTCGGCGACGGCCCCTGCGACTCGGGGACGTCGCCTTCTTTCTGATGTGGCCACGTGCGTAACAGTCGCACGCATCTAAAGGAGATATATATGAGTGAATCGACTGCGGTGGAGGCGCCTGCGGCAAAGGAGCCGTTCTTTAAGATGTCCTCCATCCCGGGCGCCAATATTCTGGTGCCGCTTTTGTTGGGCTGCCTGCTCAACACGCTGTTCCCCGACCTGTTCAAGACGCTCGGTAGCTTTACGCTCGGTATGACGCAGCAGGGTGCAAGCCCGCTGGTTGGCGCCTTTTTGCTGATCGTCGGTACGACGATTTCGTTTAAGAGCGCCCCTGCCGCTGCTGCCCGCGGTGCCATCATCATCGCCATTAAGCAGATCGTGGTCATCGCCGTATCGCTGCTCATTCTCTACGTGTTCAACGACAACCTGTTTGGCATCTCGGCCATGGTGATGCTGACTGCGTGCACGGGTGCCAACAACGCCATGTACGCTGGCCTAATGGGCACCATGGGCAACGAGGCCGAGCGCGGTGCCGTCGCCATCACCACGTTGGTTGTCGGTCCTCCGGTCACGATGATCGTTCTCGGCGCCGCCGGCCAGGCTCCGATTGGCTGGTCGCTCGTGGGCGCCATCCTGCCGATCGTCGTCGGCATTATCCTGGGCAACCTGTTCCCCAGCTTTAAGAAGATGATGGC
>CAKUEZ010000023.1 GCA_934646965.1 uncultured Collinsella sp.
GACATGCCGACCAACAACCACACCATCGCCCGCTCCAAGTACATCCAGCGCGGCTCCATCATCACGTCCGACGGCGTTACGCTGGCCGAATCGCTGCAGCAAGAGGACGGCACCTACGCCCGCTCCTACCCCAACGGCAATATGGCCGCGCACGTGGTGGGCTACGTGAGCCAACAGTACGGCACCGCCGGCGTCGAGAGCGTCATGAACGACACGCTCACCGGCTCCAAGGACTACTCCAGCTGGAACAACGCCATCGCATCGCTCGCGGGCCAGACTCAGCCGGGCAACACCGTCAAGCTCACGATCGACTCGCGCATCCAAACGGCTGCCGAGCAGGCACTCAAGGGCTTTAAGGGCGCCGTGGTGGTCATGGACCCGCGCACCGGCGCGGTCCTCGCGTGCGCGAGCTCGCCCACCTACGACAACACCAACATCGATGCCCTGCTGCAGGCAGGCGGCGGCGAGGACGGCTCTATGTACGACCGCGCCATGGACGCGCTGTACACCCCGGGCTCGACGTTTAAGGTCGTCACGCTTGCCGCGGCGCTCGAGACCGGCACCGCCACGCTTTCGAGCACCTACCAGGCGCCCGGCTCCATGGATATCGGCAACGCACCGGTCACCAACTACGATAACGAGAGCTACGGCACCATCAGCCTTCAGCAGGCCTTCGCCGTGTCGTCCAACGTCGTCTTTGGCCAGGTGGCAAACGAGGTCGGCGCTAGCTCGCTGGTGCAGTTTGCCAACGCCTTTGGCTATGGCCAAAAGCTAGGCCAGGACCTTACCACCGCCGCCTCCATCATGGCCGACCCGTCGCTCATGACCGAGTGGGAGACCGCTTGGGCAGGCGCAGGCCAGCCCGTCGGCATGGACCACACACCGGGTCCGCAGACCACCGTTATGCAAAATGCCGTGATCGCCGCAGCCATCGCCAACAGCGGCGTGGTCATGGATCCGTTCTTTGTATCCCAGGTGCTCGCGCCGGACGGAACCGTGGTTAAGACCACGCAGTCCCGCTCGCTGGGCCAGGCCGTCAGCTCGGCCACGGCCGACCAGGTCAAGCAGGCCATGCTCGCCGTCGTCCAGTCCGGTACCGGCACCGACGCCCAGATTCCGGGCGTCAAGGTCGCCGGCAAGACCGGCTCGGCCGAGACCGGCGGCACCAACGTCAACTCCATGTTCGTCGGCTTTGCACCTTATGATTCACCCACGGTCGCCATCTCGGTGGCCTTGGAGGATTACGACAAACACGACGTCAAGGCGGCCAAGATCGCCGGCATCGTCCTGACCGCGGCACTTGCCGCACAGGGAGCGTGATGCCCGTGATCAAAGCGGATACTTGGGGCGCGCCGCGGCCAATGAGCTAGCGGCAACGCGCCATACGACCCCATCGGTCATACATTTGGTACTACACACATCGTTGAGCGAATAGTTATGTTAGGAGCAGGAATGGAACAGAGGGTCCTCGGGGGAAGATACCTCCTCAAGGATAAGGTGGGAACGGGCGGCATGGCGACCGTCTTCCGTGCGCAGGATCAGGTCCTCGACCGCACGGTTGCCGTCAAGATTATGCTGCCGCAGTACGCGGGCGACGCCACCTTCGCCGCGCGCTTTAAGCAGGAGGCTCAGGCAGCAGCCGGCCTCTCGTCCCCCTATATCGTGGGCGTCTACGACTGGGGCAAGGACGGCGACACCTATTACATCGTCATGGAGTACCTGCGCGGTACCGACCTTAAGAGCGGCATCAAGAGCCACGGCGCCCTCGACCCCAAGAAGGTCGCGCAGATCGGTTCGCAGATCAGCTCTGCGCTTTCGGTCGCCCACAAGCACGAGATCATCCACCGCGACATTAAGCCGCAGAACATCATGGTGCTGCCCGACGGCAACATCAAGGTGATGGACTTTGGCATCGCACGCGCCAAGAACAGCCACCTCACGCAGGACAACAACGTGCTGGGCACCGCCCACTACGTAAGCCCCGAGCAGACCCGCGGTCAGGACCTCGGCCCCACCTCGGATATCTACTCGCTGGGTGTCGTCATGTACGAGTGCGCTACCGGTCGCGTGCCCTTCGACGGCGACGACGCCATCTCGGTCGCACTCAAGCAGGTCAACGAGCTGCCCATTCCGCCGAGCCAGATCAATTCCGGCGTCGACGCCGACCTTGAGCGCATCATCCTCAAGTGCATGGAGAAGGACCCCGCCAACCGCTTCCAGACTGCCGACGAGCTGCGCCAGGTGCTCAACAGCTACCTGTCCGGCCGTGCTGTCAACGTCTCGGAGCCCACGCGCATCATCGGTGCCGCCGGCGATCTGGGCGCCACCAAGACCCGCGAGCTTTCCGACTCGACGCGCGCCATGGTACGCCCCGTCTCGGGCGTGAGCGGCCAGACCAACCCCCGCAGCGCTGTCTCGGGTTCCACCGGCTCCTATGAGGCCGAGAGGCCCAAGTCCAACAAGAACAAGATCATCGCCGCCGTGGTGGCCGCTGTCGCCGTCATCGGCATCGTCGTGGCCTTTGCCACGGGCATGTTCAGTGGCGACCAGGTAACGGTCCCCGACGTGTTGGGCAAAGACCAGGAGACCGCCGTCGAGCTGATCCAGGAAGCCGGCCTGGAGGTCGGTACCGTCGACCAGAGCTACAACGACGATGTCGACGAGGGCAAGGTCGCCGAGCAGACCCCCAACGGCAACACCAAGAAGCCCAAGGGCACGAGGGTGAACCTGGTGATCTCCAAGGGTCCCAAGCCCTCCGAGAAGGTTGAGGTCCCGCAGCTTGTCGGATTGACCAAGGACCAGGCCGAGGCCGCGCTGGCAAGCGTGGGCCTGAAGGGCAACGCTTCCGAGGAGGCCAACGAGGCCGAAGAGGGCCAGGTCTTTGAGCAGGGCACTGCCGCCGGCAAGGAAGTCGAGAAGGGCACGACCATCTCGTACAAGGTCTCCAGCGGCCCGGATACCACGTCTGTCCCCGATCTGACCGACATGACCGAGGCGCAGGCGCGCAATGCCCTCGACATGGCCGGCTTTGGCGTCGACGTGAGCTACCAGGAAAACGACTCGGTTAACGAGGGCACTGTTATTAGCTGGAACCCCAGCGGCAAGCAGAAGCCCGGTGCCACGATTACCGTCATCATCGCCAAGAAGTCTGGCAAGGCGAGCGTCCCGGGCAACCTGTACGGCAAGAGCATCTCTGCCGCCGTCACCGCGCTCAACAACGCCGGTTTCTACAACATCGCCTTCTGCGACCAGAACGGTAATCCCGTGAGCGGCAACGAGAACGCCACCGTTACGGGCGTCTCCCCCACCGGCAAGCAGTCCACCGACAACACGATTACGCTGACGGTTTCCATCTCCGGCTCCGGCGACGACTCCGAGTCCGGCAACTAACGCAGAACGCTTGTTGCTCCGAGCGGTTTAGGCCGCAACCATATTCGCTCAGAAGCGCCCGCTTGCTCCCCCGGCAAGCGGGCGCTTTTTGCGTCTCAGCAGACATCGGTAGGGCTCCCGCGCGGGCAGGATTTGATTTTTGTAATATGGACGAATTCCTCGTCAGGAGGGTAAAATAATGCCGACGGCAGCCCAAGTTGTAGTGAGCTGGGCAGAGCCGTTGTTTAACGAAGTTAGGTCATCGTTTTAGCGACGGTGACCTTTCTAATATGAGAAAGCCTTTGTCAATAGGCATGTACATTCGGACCCGGCTCTAAGCCGGGTCTTTTCGTTTCCCGTCGGGAGGACCCGCGCACGCTGCACGTTTAGTCGACGCTTGCCTGGCAAGCTAATATCCGCGGGCTCTTGCGGGTGTACCGCCGGCGGTCAGCCCGGTATGTCCGCACACCCCACCGCATTTCGATTCTCCGTCCGGCGCGCTCATCCGAAACCAGTCTTCTTGACGGGCGCGGCCTCGCGGCTGCCCAAAAAAAGGCTCGTGAACGCGCGCCGGCGATGCGTCGAGACGCGGGCCCTCCCGGCGGGAGATTTGTTGTCCGACGGGGTCAGCCGAGGGTCCCCTCCGCCCGGCGCCCGATCTCCCAGACCCAGCAGGCGAGCTCGCGCGCGACGGCGGCGTTTGCCTTGCACGCGCTCTTGCCGGCCGCGGCCAGCGCCTCGCGGCGGCGGCAGAGCCTGGCCGTGCAGTCGTCGGCGCGTGCCCGTATCGCCGCGGGGACGTCCGCGCCGCGCGGCGGGGCCTTCGGACGGGGCGTGCACCTCGAGTAGTGCCACGCCGACTCTATCAGCGCCGTCCTGGCGAGCCGGTTGCCCGCCTTGGTGATCCCGCCGCGCCGCTCGGTCTCGCCGCTCGAGCGCTCCGACGGGATGAGCCCGCACCAGCTCGCGAAGGCCGGCGCCGAGCGGAACCTCGTGAAGGAGCCGGCCTCGGCGGCGAGCCTGAAGGCGGTCAGGGCGTCGACCCCCTTGATGCAGGAGAGCGCCTCGACGGCCGGGCGCCACCGGTCGGTCCGGGCGAGGGCGAGGACCTTCTTCTCGAGCTGCCGGCGGTCCGACTCCGCGCACCTCGCGGCCGTGACGTAGTGCTCGAGCACATCGCGCTGCGGGCCCTCGAGCCTGATCTCGGATATCCACCTCCAGTGGGCGCGCGTCCAGGATCCCTTCCGCGTGCCGTCGGCGTTCCGCTCGTCCCAGACGCACCCGACCCTGATCAGGAACATGTTGAGGCGCTGGCGGGCCCGGAGGTAGTCGGCCGCCGCGTCCTCGAGGGCGCGGTCGAGGTCCCGGGCGGCCTCGACGGCAGCATCGGGCAGGGGCACCTCCACTATGTTGTGGGTGGCGAGCATGCGGGCGATGAACTCGGCGTCGCGCCGGTCGTTCTTGCGCCGGGCGTCCGCCGCCGGCCTCTGCATCCTGGAGACTGCCGCCACGGCGCAGTCGAGCCCGAGCGCGCGCAGCTCGCGCGCCATGTGGAAGCCGGTGGGGCCGCTCTCGTAGCACGCCCTCGGGTCCTCGAAGCCGAGGGCCCACTCGGCGATCTCGGCGGCGTCCGTCCCGAAGTCGCGGTGCACCACCTCGCCGGTGAAGGGGTTGAACGCCGCCGCGGCGACCGATCGCGCGTGGACGTCCAGGCCGATGGAGGTAACATGGGGCATGGGAAGCCTCCTCCCCGCAGGTGCGGTAAGGGCTACCGCACGGGCCGATACTCAAAGCCCATTGTGGCACCCCGAGCCCGCGGAAAGAAGCTGCGCTGCGGGGGAGGCGGCCCCAGTGGCTTTCTCATATCGTCTTTTTGGGCTTCGAACCCTGCTTAAGTGCCTTGGAAAGGCCGACAAGGGCCGTGAGGAGCGAGACCATAGCGGTCAGGAGCTTCACGAACTCAGTGAAATCGGTCATAGGCATCACCTCCCATCGAATGGAGGGCTCTGCCTGGCACGAGGACTGCCGACAGCGAGGACGATTTTATCAGAGCGACTGACCCCGCCGATCAATTCATGCTCCTCACCCTCGCTGAGACCGCGGGCATCGCAGAATCGGCACTAAATGACAGCGCACTAAATTGATGACGCGGGTGTCGACGGCCCGAATCCGGCCTTTAGACCAGAAGAGCCCGGCACCATATCGGTACCGGGCTCGATCAATCTCTGGTGCCCCCGGGCGGATTCGAACCGTCGACACCCGCTTTAGGAGAGCGGTGCTCTATCCCCTGAGCTACGGAGGCATGTTGTACTAGTGTAGCAGATTTGCGCCGCTACAATGCAGCGCATAGCCACTCTTCGAGGTAGTCATTGGGGACGTTCTTTAATGACTAGTCGTTTAAGAACGTCGCAGGCGACTAGTTTCCTTTGTGGAAGAGGCTTTTGATGACGGAGGGGATGCTCTTGGCGCCCTTGGCCGTCACGTCGATAAAGTCGGGCGAGCGCACGAGTTTGTCCTCGTCAACGTACTTGCGCACCGCGCGAAGCGTCTCTTTGTCGTCGCGCGTCGAAAACGTAAAGTGGCCGTTATCCTTGGTAAAGATGGCAAAGCGCGTGATCTTCTTGGTGCCGCGCAAAACCTCGGCCGCGATGTAGTCGACCTCGTCCCACGGGATTTGAATATAATCCTCGGGGTTGCGCTCGTTGTAGTACTCGAATGCCTTGTTGCCCACCATCACATTGCCGTGGCTGGTAAGCCCCATCAGGCAGGTTGCCGGCGTCGCCAGATCGACCGTGCTGTTCTGAGATTGCGCCATGCGCGCCTCGCCCTCCAAATAAAACAATCGGACCGCATCCAGTGTACCCACCGGGTGCGGTCCGTTTCAATGGCTCAAAAGCCCTTGCTCAGCAAACCTCGGTCTTAAGCCGAAGCGTGCTTACATGAAGCCGCAGACGCGACCGATGATGCCCACGGCGAAGAGAGCCAGGATGATGACGATCGGGCTGACCTTCTTCTTGAGGAGCTTGCAGACCAGAAGCGTCAGGCACACGGCGGCAAGGCCGGGGATGAGCTGATCGAGGTTAGCCTGAAGCGTGGTGACCTTCACCTGATCAAGAGCGGTGGAGCCGATGGAGTCATACATCGACAAAGCCTGCTTGACACCCTCGGTACCGGAAGGCAGTTTAGCCCAGTCGATGAAGGCACCAGCGGACTGCGTGACCTTGGAGACGACCGGGGTGAAGGAGATGGACACCCAGCGCTCGACCAGGGCGCCGATGATGAACATACCCAGGATGGAAGCGCCCTCGGTGACCTTGCCCATCAGACCACCGGAGAGGTCCTTGGCGATGGAGGAGCCGACCTTGTAGCCAAACTCCTGCGTGTACCACAGGAAAGCGTAACGGATGATGTTCCACGCGAAGAAGAACAGCAGCGGGCCGGCAATGCTGCCGGACAGGGCCATGGAAGCGCCCAGAGCGCCCAGGATCGGGCGAAGGGTGAACCAGAAGGCGGGGTCGCCGACGCCGGCGAGCGGGCCCATCATACCGACCTTGACGCCCTGGATGGCGACGTCGTCGATCGGAGCACCGTTGGCGCGCTCCTCCTCGAGAGCGAGGGTGACGCCAATGACGGGGGCGGAAACATAGGGGTGGGTGTTATAGAACTCCAGGTGGCGCTTAAGAGCGGCAATCTGGTCATCCTTGCTGGTGTAGAGCTTCTTGATCGCAGGAATCATTGCGAAGCACCAGCCGCCGTTCTGCATACGCTCGTAGTTCCACGAGCCCTGAAGGAACTGATGACGGAAGCAAACCTTCTGACGATCGGACTTAGATAGCTGAACCTTGTTCTCTGCCATATGTATCACTCCCTTCCTACTCGTAATCGTTCAGAATGTCGCCGAGCGGGTCGCCGGAGCCACCGCCCATGCCGCCACCCTGCTTGGCCAGATCCTTAAGACCAAGGTAGATAAGGGCAAGGGAGATGCCGATGAGGCCCAGGGCGATCAGCGTGAGCTGAGGGATGGCAGCAAGGACAAAGCCGAGAACGAAGAACGGCCAAGTCTCCTTGGTGGCCATCATGTTGATGACCATGGCGTAACCGACGGAAGCGACCATGCCGCCGCCGACAGCCATGCCACCGGAGAGCCATGCGGGCATGCTGTTGAGCACTGCGGTGACCGCAGAGTCAGAGATGAAGCAGAGCGCAAGGGCGGGGATGGCGATGCGGACGCCCTGCATCAGGATGGCAGCAATCTGCCAACGCTCGATGGCGCCAAAGTCGCCCTTCTCGGCAGCGGCATCCATGAAGTGCGCGATGGCAGTAGCCAGCGTGCGGCAGATCATGGTCAGGAACAGGCCGGCGACGGACAGCGGGATTGCGACGGCCATGGCCGTGTTGATGGCGGTCGTAGGATCAGCGCCGCCGTTGAGGCCCTTGGCCATCAGGATGGCGGAGGCGACGGAGGCCAGCGCCGCATCAGGAGCGACAGCGGCACCGATGTTTGCCCAGCCCAGAGCGATCATCTGGAGCATACCACCAAGAATGATGCCCTCCTGAAGGTGACCGGTTACGAGACCGATAAGCGTGCATGCCACGAGCGGCTGATGGAACTGGAACTCATCCAGAATGCCTTCCATACCGGCAAGCAACGCGACAATCGCAACAAGCAGAATAGTGATTGCAGACATGTATCGGACCCTCCTTTACTATGCTTGAGCGGCCAGTTCGGCCTTAGCTTTCTTCAACATGGCGTCGAGATCCTCGGAGGAATCCGAAGGAACCTTGCGGACCTCGAACTTGACGCCCTTGGCCTTGAGGGCCTCGAGAGTCTTGACGTCGTCATCGCCCATAGCGACGGCGTTGGTGACGACGACCTTGCCCTTGGAGTGGGCCATGGAACCGATGTTGACTTCCTTGATGTCGACGCCGGCCTCGATGGCTTTGAGCAGATCCTGCGGGTTCTCGAAGAGCAGCATCGCCTTGGTGTCACCAAAGCGCGTGTCCTTGACGACCTCGGCCATCTTCTTGATGGGCACGACGTTGGCATGGACTCCCGGAGGGGCAGCCTGCTCGATCATGGTCTTGCGGAGCTCGTCGTGAGCAACGCCGTCGGAAACCACGATGATGCGGTTGGGGTTGATCTGCTTGGTCCACGTGGTGGCCACCTGACCATGCAGCAGACGGGTGTCGATACGGACGTGGGCAATCTTGATGTGCCCGTCGCCGATGACCGTTCCCGGAGGGATGGCGCCTGCAGGAGCAGCAGCGGCCGCAGCCGGCTTCTTCTCCTCGGGCTCCAGAGACTCGGGCTTGACGCGCACGCCAGCCTTAGCCTCAGTCACGAGATGTTTTGCGATCGCATGTGCAGTGTTCTTTGCGTCAAAGCGCTGCGAATATGCCTCGATGAGCATAGGCAGGTTGACACCGGTGACGATAGCCCAGGAATCGTGGCCCTCGATGAACCCGCTGATCTGGTTGAACGGCGTGCCGCCCCACAGATCAACGAGGAAGAGCACCTGCTCCTGGTCCTCGAAGGAAGCGACTGCTTCCTCGACCTTGGCACGGAAGTCGTCGGGGCCCATGCTCGGCTCGAGCGAGACCACGGCTACAGACGGCTGATCGCCAAAGACCATCGAGCCCGTCTGCTTGATTCCAGCAGCCAAGTCCCCGTGGCTAGCAAGAACAATACTTACCATCACATAACCTCCTTTTTGTCTACGTATTTCCTACACGACATGAAAGGAGTATACCTGTTTGTCTTGTGAAATTATAGCTAAAACCGCAAATGGTTGGATTATTTGTTTAAACGTCTAGATTTGTTACAAGTTGATTACATAGCTGATTTTTAGCTCATTACCTGCTTAAACGTGGCCTACTGACCCATGTTTTCAGACAGATACAAGTGGGCTGTTCATTAATGCCGCTTTAGAGCGGCAACGAATGCGTCTGTAATGGCGCTCTTTTGTTTAGACAGACCAAACTTGACTAATTTAGCCAAATATGCTCAAGAAACTTAGCCCATTTAGTCATTGGGGACGTTCTTTTTTGACTAGTCATTTAAGAACGTCCCCAACGACTAAGTTAGGCAATGTGGAGGGGGTTGGCGGCATCGACGGCGTCGGGGGTGTCGGCGGGAGTGGCGAGGCCGTCGGGGTCGGCGTCCGCCGGGTTTTCATCCGGGGTCTCGATCTGCTTGATCATGACCTCTTGGCCCTGCAGCAGGTAGGTCTCGCCGCTGCCGCAATGGGGGCAGGTCTTGCCGTGCTCGACCGTCGCGTAGTCGCGGCCGCACGCCTCGCAGTGCGTCACGGCCTCGACAGGCTCCACGACAAGCTCCGCGCCCTGCGTGATGGGCTTTTTATCTGCTGCCCAGCGCCAGGCATCGAGCAGCAGATCGGGAACGACGCCCGAGACCTCGCCCAACAGCAACGTCACGCTCGAGACGCGACGCACGCCGTTGGCGCGCGCCGCATTCTCAACATCGCGAATGATGTGATACACAATCCCGAGCTCGTGCACTTTTTTCCTTCCGCCTTTCCCGTACCTGCTATGACTACTTACTTGCGGCCGAATTTGATTTTGATCGCGCGCTTGAGGGCGTACTTGCCCAAGCTGGGGAGCTTTTGCTCATATTTGACCATCGTGGAGCACTCGGGACGGTCGCGGTCCAGGTGGATGGCGTCGAACGCGCACTTGGTAGTGCACAGACCGCAGCCGATGCACTTGTTGGGGTCGACGATCGAGGCACCGCAGCCCAGGCAGCGGGCGGTCTCGGTGCGCACCTGCTCCTCGGTAAAGGTCTCGACGTACTCGCTAAACGGCGCAGTCTTCTCGCGCTCGCGGTCCACGCGCGCGACCTCGCGGCTCGCGTTGTCGTAGCTCTCGATCACGGCATCGTCGCGGTCGAGCGCAGTATAGCGGCGCTGGTTGCGGCCGATGGTGAGCGTGGAGCCCGGCTGCACAAAGCGATGGATGGACACGGCGGCCTCGTGGCCGGCGGCGATGGCATCGATGGCAAAGCTGGGGCCGGTGTAGACGTCGCCGCCCACAAAGATGTCGGGTTCGGCGGTCTGGTAGGTCTGGGGATCGGCAAGGGCACCCTGGCCGCGGCCAAGCTCGACCTTGGAGCCAGCCAGCAGGTCGCCCCACACGATGGACTGACCGATCGACATGACGACACGGTCGGCGTCGACACGGCGCAGGTCGTTCTCGTCGTACTCGGGCGCAAAACGGCCCTCGTCGTCCGTGACACGCGTGCAGCGCTTAAAGGTAATGCCGCACACGCGACCGGCCTCGTCCAGGTGGACCTCCTTGGGGCCCCAACCGCAGCTGATGTGCGCGCCGTCCTCAATGGCCTCGCGACGCTCCTCCTCGCTGGCGGGCATCTGCGCCTCGCTCTCCAAACAGAACATCTCAACGTGCTCGGAACCCAAACGGCAAGCATTGCGAGCCACGTCGATGGCCACGTTGCCGCCGCCCACCACGATGGTGCGACCGGGCAGCGCGTCGACCTTGCCGCTGTTGACTTCGCGCAAGAAGTCGACGGCCACGGTAACGTCCTCGGCATCCTCGCCCGGAATACCGGCAAGGCGGCCACCCTGGCAGCCAATAGCCACGTAGAAGGCCTTAAAGCCCTGCTCGCGCAACTCGTCGAGCGTCACATCGCGACCGACTTCCACGCCGTAGCGGAACTCGGCACCCATCAGGCGAATAACCTCGACCTCGGCCTCGATAACGTCCTTCTGCAGCTTAAAGCTAGGAATGCCGTAGGTGAGCATGCCGCCCGGGCGCTCGTTCTTCTCGAACACGACGGGCTTGTAGCCCTTCTCGGCCAGGTAGAAAGCGCAGGACAGGCCGGCCGGACCGGCACCGATGATGGCGATCTTCTGGTCGAAGCCGCCGGCGCGCGTCGGGGTCACCACAGGCGGGACATAGCGGGTCGCGGCGTCCAGATCGCGCTGGGCGATGAACTTCTTGACCTCGTCGATGGCCACGGCAGCGTCCACACGACCACGGGTGCAGGCGTCCTCGCAGCGGCGGTTGCACACGCGGCCGCAGATAGCGGGCAGCGGGTTCTCGCGCTTGATGAGCGCCAGAGCCTCGTCATAGCGACCCTGGGCCGCGAGCTTCAAATAGCCCTGAACGGCGACGTGCGCGGGGCAGGCCGTCTTGCAGGGCGCCGTGCCGGACTCATGCGTCTCGATGCGGTTGTCGTTGCGGTAGTTGGGCGACCACTTGGTGTGGTCCCACTTGGTGGCGTCGGGCAGCTCCTGGCGCGGATACTCGGGCACGCGCCCGTCGGCCTTTTTGCTGCAGAGCTTCTGGCCCAGCTTGGCGGCACCGGCAGGGCACACTTCAACGCAGCGGCCGCACGCAACGCACTTGTCCTTCTCGACCTTGGCGACGTAGGCCGAACGCGACAGGTTGGGCGTGTTGAACAGCTGCGAGGTGCGCAGGGCGTAGCACACGTTGACGTTGCAGTTGCAGATGGCGAAGATTTTGTTCTCGCCGTCGATGTTGGTGATCTGGTGCACAAAGCCGTTGTCCTCGGCCTGGCGCAGGATGTCGTAAACCTCGTCGCGCGTCACGTAATGGCCGCGGTCGGTCTCGACCACGTAGTCGGCCATATCACCCACGGCGATGCACCAATCGGCCGGGTCGTCGGCGCAGCCCTCGCCCATCACGCGACGGCTCGCGCGGCAGCTGCAGGTGCTGGCGGCATACTTGCCCTCGTATTTGTCGAGCCAGTGCTCGATATGCTCAATGGGCACCGAGGTGCTCGTGGCGTCGATGGCCTTTTCGACCGGAATGACGTGCATGCCGATGCCGGCGCCTCCAGGCGGCACCATCGGCGTGGCCTTGGACAGCGGGCCCTTGGACGCCTGCTCAAAGAACTTGGCGTAGACCGGGTGCTCCTCGAGCTGGCTCACGCGCATGTTGAGGAACTCGGCAGAACCCGGCACCAGCATGGGCAGCACCCACTGCTTGGCGCGCTTGGGATTTTCCCAGTTGTACTCGAGCAGACCCGTGTAGCTCATGTCGTCGAGCATCTTCTCGATATCGGCCTCGGGCATGCCGGTGAGCTTGACCATCTCGGGCAGCGTGTAGGGACGGCGCATCTTCATCTTGCAGAGCACTTCGGCCTGCTCGTCGGTCGCGGCCTCGGCAAACGACCAGTACTCGTAGCCCAGCAGCTCGTCGCGATGGAGCAGGCGGTTGGTGCAGTGCTCGCACAGCTTGACGATAGCCTCGCGCGGATGCTCCGGCAGCGGCGGCACAAACTCCGCACCGATATCGGGCTCGGTATAGCTAATCCCCGGTCCGTTGAGAATCATGGTTGTCCCTTCTCTTGCCGCAGCCCGGCGAGACCGCAGCACCCCTCTTTTTTTGCAGGCCGGGCATGCCCCCATGCCGTTCACCCGCCGTTGTTGACATTGTGTCAAAAATAGTATTGACGAACCGTCAACAATATTCAAGACTGTTAGGTGAACGGTCAGGCAAAAGCGGATGAAAGGCGGCAAAACATGAGCAACAACACGGCAAACGTCTCCGCGGTCGATGCCACTCCTGCCGTCGATGCGGCAACGACCGCCGACGGCGCGGCAAAGCGCCTGACGGGCGACGAACGCCGCCGGGAGATCCTTGATGCCGTGCGCGCCGTAAGCTCAGAGCTGGGCGTATCCCACCTTTCGGTCTCCGCCGTGACCAAGCGAGCCGGCTGCACGCGCTCGCTGTTCTACCACTACTTTGCCGATATGGACGCCGCCGTCACCGCCGTTATGGACGAGGCGATCGACGGCTTTATCTCCGAGCTCGAGCAGTGGAACGCCAGCCGCACCGTCGGCGATATCGAAGGCGCGCTCGACACCGTCGCCCCACTCTTTAAGCGCCTGGTCGCCAGCGGCCACGAGCTGCCGCACACCCTAACCTCCAACAGTGGCGCGCTCTACGGCGGCTTTCTGCACAACGTGGTCCAGCGCGTGGCACAGTACATCTGCGACACCACCGTGGTGGACTTTGTAGCCCATCACGACCTGCGCATCGACCATGTCTACGAGACGTTCTACACCCTCATCATGGGACTGTTGATGTATATCCGCACGCACCCCGATGTGCCCGACGAGACGGTCAAGGAGATTATCGCCTCGACGCTCCACATCGAGGGCTACACCGCCAAGTATCCCGAGCGCAGACCCGGGAACTGACGATATTTGGCCAAACTGCCCGCGATCGGAAGAGGGGCCGCGGGCGTGTGAAAGGAGAGCAGCATGCTGTTCGATGTTTGGGGTAGCGATACCCTTATCCACTGGGCCGGCTGGGCCATGGTCTTTATCGGCCTGATCGTGCTCAACGAGGTCGGCCGCCGCACCAAGCTCGGCGCGGCCATCATCTTTGGCGTGGCCCCGCTGGCCATGACCATCTACTGCGCCGCCATCGCCATCGGCGTTTCGCAGGGCGCCGAGTGGGCGCTCACCAACCCCACCCACGTGTACCAGAACAGCTGGTTCCACTACGCCAAGGTGTACGCGGCGCTGGCCGGTTGCTGGGGCTTCATTGCCATTAAGTACCAGTGGGGCAAGATCGGCAAGGCGCACTGGTTCCGCGCATGGCCGTTTGTGATCGTTGCCATCAACATCATGATCGCCGTCGTATCCGACTTCGAGAGCGCCTATCACTTCTTTGTCCTGGGCGAGTCCACCTGGGTCACCTCCGAGGGCGCCACGCAGCTCGCCGGCTGGAACAACGTGTTCAACGGCATCGCCGGCATCATCAACATCTTCTGCATGACCGGTTGGTGGAGCGTCTACGCCTCCGAGGACAAGACCGACATGCTGTGGCCCGACATGACCTGGGTCTACATCATCGCCTACGATATCTGGAACTTCTGCTACACCTACAACTGCCTGCCCACCCACTCCTGGTTCTGCGGCTTTGCGCTGCTGCTGGCGCCCACCGTCGCCGCCTTTATCTGGAACAAGGGCGGCTGGATCCAGAACCGCGCCTTTACGCTGGCCATTTGGTGCATGTTTGCCCAGGTGTTCCCCTACTTCCAGGAGGAGTCCATCTTTGTGACGCACTCCACGCTCGACCCCGCCGCCGCCACCGCGGTCTCGATCGCCGCGCTGATCGCCAACGTCGCCGCGATCATCTACATCGTCTACCGCGCCAAGAAGCTCGGCCGCAACCCCTACAAGCAGGATGTCTTTGAGGGCACCAGCGATTGGGAGAAGGCAACCGCCCGCCGCGCCAAGGTCGATTACGCGCACGCCGAGTAGCGTATTGGTCGTCATCGGCAGATAGGCATAACCCTGCTTGTCAGGCTTTCGATTCAGTGCCTTGCGCAGCCCCCGGAACGCGATTTGCTCGCGTTCCGGGGGCTTTTTGATGCCGAAATTTCGGGCCAGGTTACGCCCTCACGTTAAATTGAGTTTCAAATTGCGCGGCGGCTCTATATGGCCCCTATTTTGGGTACAGTGTTGAGCCGATATTGCATTGGGGGATATATGAGCGATGAAATGTGCGGCCACGAGGATGCGGCCCAAGATGCAGAAGCGTGTGCCGAGGCCCTGGAGAGCCTAGACCGGATTGCGCTGGATGAGATTTCGTTTGAGGATGCGGAGGTCGGCACGCAGGATGAGCCGGAAGCCGACGGCGAACAGGACGCCGACGGTGGCGCCGTGCTTGCCGAAGATGAGGCGGGGCACGAGGATTCCGAAAGCGAGGCCGACGACCAGCCCGAATCCGACGCGAGCGAGGAAACCGTCTTGCTCGACAGCTTGCCGGCCGAGGATTCGCTAACCCGCGAGCTCCCCGGCCTAGGCTCCGCTCCTGTCGTGGACGAGACCATCGCCATGGGCGATATTCCCCTTCCGTCCGTTCCCTCGGCGCGCGAAGCCGAGGTTCGCCATCGCAAGATGTCGCCCAAGCGCCGCAACCTGATGGTTGCCGGCGTCGTTGCCGTCGCGCTCGTCGCCGGGGGCGCGGGCTATGCCGCTTGGAATGGATACCAGCAAGAACAGGCTGCCGCTGCCGCCGCCGATGCGCACACGATGATGTCGGTGCAGATTGGCGTGCACGCCGCGGGGCTCGATTGCTCGACCGGCTCCAAGATTCCCGTGCAGGTGAGCGGGCAGGATTCCGACGGTTCTTCCGTAAGCGAAACGCTCTACGTTGACGAACACGGTCGCGGCATGAAGCTGATGCCCGGCGACTACACGCTCTCCATTGCCGCCTCCCCCATCGCGGCCGACGGCACCATCTACACTGTCCCGACCACCAAGGCGCAGATCACCGTTAAGAGCGACGGGCAGGATTTGAGTGCCCAGGCCACCTTTAAGCTCAAGGTGCCTTCGGCCGACACGGTGACTGACGATCAGATCGATGCCGCCGCCAAGCATGCCGAGGAGGGCGGAGCGAGCTCTGCCGCGGCCGCCAAGATGCTTCAGCAGGCGGCAATTACGCGCCGTGATGCCGCCGTCAACGCCGTAAGCGCGAGCGAGGCACAGTCCGCCCGCGATGCCGACGCTCGACACAAGGCGACGAATCTGTATCAGCTCGATATTCCGGTTGAGTGGTATGGCAAGGTCGCGACCTGGCAAAACGGCAGCACGCTGTGCATTTATCTGGACGGCGACACCAACACGCCGCTCGTGACGCTCGTCGCGGTGCGCGACGGTGAGAGCTTTACGCCCGACGACGGCGATACGGTTTTGGGCACGGTCAGCCTGGGCAACGGCTACACCGTCTATGCCAGCGGCCCCGTCTATCCGTATGTAATTCCGCAGACCATCAACGGTCGCGCGCAGGATCCCGTGTCGACCTACCCCATGGACCAGGCAATCGAGCTTGTCGAGCTGACGACCGGCAACCGCTACACCTACAGCCAGATCAAGAACGTGCTGGTCGGCAAAGACGGCAAAGCCGACGCTGCCACCAAGCTCGAAACCGACTACCTCGCCCAGATCCTCCTGCCGAGCATCAAGGCCCAGGACTAGCCGGGCTAGAGCAGCTGCGGTGGAATAGTTCCTGAATTGCCCAGTTAACAGCAAAAGCAGGAACTATTACACCGCAAATTAGCTGCCCCGCGATGCCTAGTTCCACGGGTCGGCTTCGAACATTGGCTCGCGCTCGGGGCGGCGATCGCTGTAGGGATCGTAGCCGTCGTCGTCCTCGTTCTCGGCACGGATGTAGGGGTCGCGCGGCTTGGATGCCGGCTTGGGTGCGGGCTTGGGCGCAGCGGGCGTGGCGTTCGTCGCCGGCTCGTTCGTCTTGGTCTCGTCGTTCATCTGCATGTCTCCTTGCTATGTACTCATGCTCAATATCATCGATTGTCGCACGAAAAAGGGCGGCGGACCCGATTGGATCCGCCGCCCTTGGCGTTTTGCGATGAAGGGTAGATTTTAAGGCATGTCCCAAAAATCTACTCGGCGTCGGGGACCTCGTAGGTGGCCGCCGGCGTGTTATCGCACACGACGGTAAATGCACCGTCCTTGTCGACGTCGACCGTCACCTGATCGCCCTCGCGCACCGTGCCGTCGATGATGGCCGCCGCGATGGCGTCCACGACCTCGCGCTGCACCAGACGCTTGAGCGGACGTGCGCCAAAGACCGGGTCCAGGCCGCCCACGGCGAGCATCTGCTTGGCCGCCGGGGTGATGGCAAGCGTCATGCGTTCCTTGGCCAGACGCGCGCGGACGTCGGCGAGCTGGATGTCGACGATCTTCTCGATCTGCGCCATGCCGAGCGGATGGAACACCACGATGTCGTCGATACGGTTGAGGAACTCGGGACGGAAAGTCTGAGCCATGGCCGCGTCGACCTGATGGCGCATCTCCTCCTCATCCTTGCCGGACAGGTCGGCGATGGCCTTGGAGCCCACGTTACTCGTCATGATGATGATCGTGTTCTTGAAGGACACCTGGCGACCCTGGCCATCGGTCAGACGGCCATCGTCAAGCACCTGCAACAGCACGTTAAAGACATCGGGATGAGCCTTTTCCATCTCGTCGAGCAAGATCACGGAATACGGGCGACGGCGCACGGCCTCGGTGAGCTGACCGCCCTCGTCGTATCCCACGTATCCCGGGGGCGCACCGATCAGACGCTGGACGCTGAACTTCTCCATGTACTCGGACATGTCGATACGCACGAGCGCGCGCTCGTCATCGAACAGGCACTCGGCAAGCGCCTTGGCGAGCTCGGTCTTGCCCACGCCGGTGGGACCCAGGAAGAAGAAGCTGCCGATGGGCTTGTCCGGATCGGAGAGGCCCGCACGGCTGCGACGCACGGCCGCGGCGACAGCGGAGACCGCCTCGTCCTGGCCGATAACGCGCTTATGCAGCTCGCCCTCCAGGCCCTTCAGCTTGTCGAGCTCGCCCTGCATCATCTTGGACACGGGCACGCCGGTCCAGGCGCTCACGACCTCGGCGATCTCGTCGGAGGTCACCTGCTCGTTGAGGCCCTCGCCATCCTGCTCCTTCTGTGCCTCGAGCGCGGCTTCGGACTCCTGAATCTGCTGCTGCAGACCCGGGATCACGGCATAGCGCAGCTCGGACGCACGGCCCAGATCGCCGTTGCGCGTCGCGCGCTCCTCCTCGCTCTTGGCCTCGTCGAGCTTGCCCTTGAGCTCCTGCACATGGTCGATGGCGTTCTTTTGGTTGAGCCAGCCGGCCTTTTGCACGTTGAGCTTTTCCTGGACCTCGGCGATCTCCTGACGCAGGGCCTCCAGACGCTCCTTGGAGGCATCGTCGGTCTCCTTCATGAGCGCCTGCTCCTCGATCTGCAGCTGGGTGAGCTGACGCGTGGTAGCGTCAATCTCGACCGGCATGCTGTCGAGCTCCATGCGCAGGCGGCTTGCCGCCTCATCGACCAGGTCGATAGCCTTGTCGGGCAGGAAACGGTCGGCAATGTAGCGATCGGAGAGGTCGGCAGCCGCCACGAGCGCGCTATCGGTGATATGCACGCCGTGGAAGATCTCATACTTCTCCTTAAGGCCACGCAGGATCGAGATGGTGTCCTCGACGGTGGGCTCGGAGACCATCACAGTCTGGAAACGACGGGCGAGCGCCGCATCCTTCTCGATGTACTTGCGGTATTCGTCGAGCGTGGTCGCGCCGATCGCGTGCAGGTCACCACGGGCGAGCGCCGGCTTGAGGATGTTGCCGGCGTCCATGGAACCCTCGGTAGCACCCGCACCCACGATGGTATGGAGCTCGTCGATGAACAGGATGACCTTGCCCTCGGACTTTTGCACTTCCTTGAGCACGGCCTTCAAGCGGTCCTCGAACTCGCCACGGTACTTGGCGCCGGCGACCAGCGCGCTCATGTCGAGCTCGATGAGGTCGCGGTCACGCAGGGTGCTCGGCACGTCGCCGGCCACGATACGCTGGGCGATGCCCTCGACGATGGCCGTCTTGCCCACGCCCGGCTCGCCGATCAGCACGGGGTTGTTCTTGGTGCGGCGGGACAGGACCTGGATGGTACGGCGAATCTCGTCGGTACGGCCGATGACCGGGTCGAGCTTGCCGGCGCGGGCCAGGTCGCAGATATTGCGGCCGTACTGCTCCAGCGCCTCAAACTGGGTCTTGTCCTCGGCAGACGTCACACGGTCATCGCCGCGCAGCTCCTCGTAGACCTGCTCGATGCGCTCCTTGGTAACGCCGGCGTCGCGCAGCACGCGGCCCGCGTCGCCCTTGTCCTCGGCAAGCGCCATCAGCAGATGCTCGGTCACCACAAAGCTGTCGCCCATCTTGGTGGCCTTCTTCTCGGCCTTCTCGATAACGCGGACGAGCTCGTTGGAAAGACCCATCTGCTGGCCCTCGCCCGAAACCTTGGGTGCGTGGTCGATGGCATCCTGTGTGGAACGCGCGAGCTGGGCGGGATCGGCGCCGATGCGCTCGATGATCACGGAGATGTTGCGCTCACCGGCACCGAGCAGGGCAGACAGCAGGTGAATCGGCTCCACCGCGCCGGCCTGCGCGTCGGCAGCCGTGCTCATGGCGGTCTGCAACGCCTCGCGCGACGTCATTGCTAGCTTATCGATTCTCATGGAATCACCTCTCTTGGGGCGGCCGCCCTACGGGGCGGCTTCACGTTGTTCGAGAAGTATTGTTGCCAGCTTTGCACGATCTTATACACAAATCTAAGTCTCTATATATAAGATTTTCTGAGTGATTGAAGAATAGGGCTGAGATTCGTCGGCGCACCGCGACCCCGACACTCGATTGTCTCAATCTGTAACATCTAGCGGCCGTTTTCGATCCAAGATGTTACAGATCGAGACAAAGGGGCTGGCAGCCGGTGGTTTGTCTCAATTTGTAACAGTTACTCGGCAAATAAGCGTCTTCCTGTTACAGATCGAGACAAACCGAACCACCACGAAGGTGCCTGTCCCCTTCGTGGTGGTTGCGGTCTCTATTTACTTGACGAGCTCGTGCTTCCCGACTCGTCGCTCCAGGGTATCTCGTCTTCGAACAACCATGTACGGGCAGACTCACTATCACGTGCGGTTTGCGGGTCAGGCAAGCAGGTCTGCTCATATGCGTCCTGGATACACTGGCTCATAAAATCATTGAGTGCCCTCTGGTCGCCCTCCATGACATAGGCGGCATCGCCATCCAGAATGCAGATGCCTGGCCCCTCGTTGTCCTCGTAACCCGGGTCGTACGAAACATCACACAGTTTGGCGCCGCTCGCGGTGTCCAGCTCGATGGACGAGAAGCACCCACCGACCATGGCATTCGCCTTTGTCCGATAGGACGCATATCCGTACCAGCGCTTAAAGGTTTTACCCTTGAGTAACTCAGATGCTTTGTGAATCAGACCCGCATCCATGGTGTAGCGCATAGCACCAAGCTGGATGCGCGGGTAATTGCTAATCCCTAGCACCGCCGGCTGCTCATCAAAATCGACGGTAATGGTCTCGGGCTTGGCATCGCCGGTCAGGAATTCGACTGATTGAGTCACAGGCTTGACCACCGGTTCTGTCACCTCAATAGGCAGAAACGCCATGCTAACAACGCCCACACCAACCACGGCGATTGCAAGCGCCAAGACAATCAATCCAATACGGGCAGAACGGCTCACGGCAAAACACCCCACAATGCAAACCTGCGCCATGTGTCCTAATGATACCGCCAGCCAACACTATCACCAAAAGAAGCCGTCCACTCCCCACCACCACAAAGGGGACAGGCACCTTTGTGGTGGGTTTCGACGCTAACGGTCGACCATCTCACGCCATGAGATTAAACTTAATTTGTTATCTGAATATATCTATTTCTATCTATCCTCAACAGCTTTTTGTCTCGGGGAGATCATATGAAGCCGTCTCATTCCACCGGTCGCAACGTCATCGCCATTCTCGCCATACCCATCGTGATGATCTTCCTTATCGTCGTCACGCCCTTTTCTTTTGGTATCGCCTCGCCCTTCGATCTTTGCGGGATGATCGACGCCGGCTCGCGTGCCACCTCGCTCTCCTTTGTCTGCCGTGGCGTGTTCTACGAAGATGCAATTCCCACCGGAGTTTGGCAGTCAAAGTTGCCACTGCTCGGTCAGATCGACGGATGCTCCCCCTATTTCTGCCTTGAACCTCAGACGCTAAACTATCTGATCGACGACCAGCCACTCGACTCCATCACCCTCGCCTACGCCTACGCACCAAACGCCGATGAACGCCACATGAACCAAGTCCTCGACAAGATGCTTGGACAGTGCGGGCTCACCGAGGAGGCCGGTCGAACCATCTATAGCTACCAGGAATTAAAGCGAACAGAACTCCGCCGTGTCGGAAAAATCGAAGGGCGAAGTGGGGCCGCCTACTGGCAGGCCTGGGCAACACGCGACAAGAGCGAATTCGGACACAGCACCTATATGGTCACCGTCTACACCAAAGACGGAATTAAGGACAATGTTGACGATTTTGCATCATCCAAACTCGGCATCCCCAAAACAACCAAACCCGCCAGCCTGGATGAGATCCTGTAGAGACGCTCATTAGAATGTCGTTCAACGAGCGCGTCAACATCGAACTCGCCCCCACCACAAAGGTACCTGCCCCTTTGTGGTGGTTCTCAGCTCCGGCACTCAGCATCTCAATCTGTAACATCTAGCGGCCGTTTTTGACCTCAGATGTTACAGATCGAGATGAAATGTTCAGCAGCTCCCGTTTATCTAAATCTGTAACAACTACTCGGCAAATAAGGGTCTACCTGTTACAGATCGAGATAAACAGAAGACGCCCGAATCGAAAATCTCAATCTGTAACACCAAGCCCACTTTTAACGGCCCAGATGTTACAGATCGAGACAGACCAAAAACCACCACAAAGGGAACAGGCACCTTTGTGGTGGTCGCAATCTCTACTCTTTCGCCGAGCCCGTGCTTCCCGATTCGGCGGTCCAGGATATCTCATCCTCGAACAGCCATGTACGGGCAGATCCACTATCGCGTGCAGTCTGCGGGTCGGGCAGGCAGGTCTGGTCGTACGCGTCCATCACGCAACGATCCAAAAAATCGATCACCTGCTGCTGGTCGCCTTCAAGAATGTAGGTCACGCCGCCATCTTGGATATAGACGCCGTCCCCACCTCCGGCTTTTGCGTATTCCGGATTGTAGTTAACGGTGCGCATCAGTTTGCCATCAGATGAATACAGCTTCAGCGTTGTATGGTAGCCACCGTTCACAAAACCACGTCGGCGCTCATAGGCATCCCAACCGTCCCAGCGTTTGAACGAACGCCCGTTTAGCAAGTCCAGCGCCTGTCGGGACAACTTCTCGTCCTTGGTATAGCGAGACGAGCCAAGTTCAATCATGGGGTAGTTGCTTATGCTTAGAATGCCCGGCGTTTCCTCGATATCGAGCGTTATCTCATCGGGCTTTGTAACGTCCGAAATCATTTGCCCGGGCATCGATGCAACAAGGGACGCCATCTCGACCGTCTGCTCAACCCCACTCGGCCCATAGAAGATAAGCGAGCCAAATAGGACCACGCCCGCAGCAGCGACGACGCAAGCCACCAACAGCAACAAAACAGAAGTGCAACGCTTCATCTTCAACTCCACAAACGAGAGTGTTTTGAGCTCACTTTAAAGCGCCAACTTCATACTGTCAATTCTAGATAGCATATGAACAAAGGTGCACTCCCCCATAGAGGAGAGTTGCAACCTCGATTTTAGCGCCCCTCAAGACCCAACGAGCAGCACTTAACAAGTAGCCCCGGTTATACCTTTCTCTGACGCGACCCTCGCGAAGCGCGTGAGCGGCAGGGAAAGGTATGACCGGGGCGGACAAGTAGATGTGTTACTCGGCAGCGGCCTTGAACTTGTTGTAGTTGATCAGACAGCCAGCCTTGACGATGGCGCGCTCCTCCGCCGTCATGTCAGCAATGTAGAGCTCAATCTGCTCAACCGCACCGTCGGCACGAACCACATAGGCAGCGATGTTCTGCAGGTCACCGTCGAGTGCGGCGCGAATGCCCGGCACGAAGACGTAGTCGCCCACCTCAAAGTTGGGCTCGGTCTCCATCTGGAAGGGCACCATGCCCCAGTTCATCACGTTAGAGCGATAGCGCTTGGTGGCGTACTCGTGGACGATATTGGCCAGGCCGCCGATCACGCGCTGGCAGCTCGCGGCCTGCTCGCGGGCGGAGCCGTCGCCGGGCTTCTTGGCGTAGATCATGGAGCCGTACTCGGTCGCCTTGGCATCTGCCGCGACACCCGCGCCAGCCAGCGCCTCAAACACACCGGCAAGCTCGGCACCAAGCTCGGCCAAGTCGCCCGCAGCCTCACCGGCAACGCGGCGCTTCTCCACGGCGTCGACCTCCTTGGAGCGGCCCACGTAGGCAGGGTCGCGGCGGCTGAGCGTAAACTCAGCCAGGCCCAGCGGATTGGAGCGGAAAGAGCTCGTCTCGCCCGAGGGAATGAGCTCGTCGGTCGTGGTGACCGGGTCCATGATCTTGGAGCACACTTTGAGCAGAATGTCGTCGCCGAGCGGCTCCATCGCGGGCCACGGCTTGATGTTGGGGCCCTCGACCAGCTCGTCGGCAGGCTCAGCCTTGCCAAAGCCCCAATACACGCGCTTCTTGTACGGCGCGTCGTCAAAGGTGTACTCGCAGGCCTCGTCCCAGGTCTCCTCGGGCAGGTCGGTCGCCGGCGTCAGGATGCCGCCGTTGGCCGCCGTCGCCGCAATGGAGCGGGCATCCATCAGGGCCACGGCGCTCAGTTGGCCGTTGCCCGGCTTGGAGCCCTCGCGGTTGGGGAAGTTGCGCGTGGTGTGGCGGATGGACAGGCCGTTGTTGGCGGGCGTGTCGCCGGCGCCGAAGCACGGGCCGCAGAACGCCGTACGCACGATCGCGCCCGCCTCCATGAGGTCGTACATGTAGCCGCGGCGCGTAAGCTCGAGTGCCACGGGCTGGCTCGTGGGATAGACCGACAGCGAAAACTCGCCGCAGCCGGTGTTGGCGCCCTTGAGCACGCGGGCAGCCTGGACCACAGAGTCGTAGTT
>CAKUEZ010000024.1 GCA_934646965.1 uncultured Collinsella sp.
CTCGATGAGTTGGGCCGCCTGCCGGGCATCGGTCCCAAGTCGGCCCAGCGCATCGCCTATTACCTGCTCGAGGCCGATGCCGAGGAGGCCCGCCGCCTGGCCGAGGCCATCTTGGAGGTCAAGCAGGAGGTTCACTTTTGCAGCCGCTGTTTTAACTACGCTACGGCCGACGAATGCTCTATCTGCCAGGATTCGATGCGCGATACCACCCGCATTTGCGTGGTGGGCGAGCCGCGCGACGTCCAGGCGATTGAGCGTACGGGCAGCTACCACGGCCTCTACCACGTGCTGGGCGGCGTGATCAGCCCCATGGACAAGATCGGCCCCGAGCAGCTGCATATCCGCGAGCTGCTGGCGCGCCTGGGCCATGAGGATATCCACGAGGTTATCATCGCCACCAACCCCAATATCGAGGGCGAGACCACGGCGAGCTACCTTGCCCGCACCATCAAACCGCTGGGTGTTGAGGTGTCGCGTCTGGCGAGCGGTCTTCCCGTGGGCGGCGACCTGGAGTATGCCGACGAGCTTACGCTTGGCCGCGCCATCGAGGCCCGCCGCGCGATCTAGGCATCGAGGCCGTCTACCCCGCGCGGTTCCGCACGGGCTGGTCATAATTGCCCGCGCGTCAGCGCATTTGTTGTACAACAAATGCGCTTTGCATCCGCTTATCGCGTGGATGCCTCCGCTCGTGTCCCATATTTGCGCATTCGTTGCGCAACCTTTTGCGTTCGCTGATACACTCACATAAGGATTTAAATGAATGCGCCGCTTTTGAGCGGCGTGTTTTCGTTGGAGGAGAACGCATGCGGCCCGGGGGCACTCAGAAAAAGCATGGCGCCACGCTGCGCATGCGACGCCGGTTGGGTCTGGCGCCTCGGGCATATGTGCTGCTGTCCTGCTCGCTGGCGCTGGTCGTTGCCGGTGTTTCCGCCTATGGCGTGACGGTACCGTCTATGGTGCAGGCGCATACCGCGCGCGAGCTGCGCATGGGGCACAAGGCAAAAAGCGATTTGGGCACCACAACTGGATATGCTTGGGCGACCGTGGTCGCACACGTTGCGTTTGGCGTTGACGACGCAGATAGTGCCGAGACGCCGGACAACGAGGTCACGCTCGCCAACGGCAAGACCATCGTGCTCACCAACACCAAGGTCATCGAGCGACTTTCCAATAACAGCGTATCGGCCGTCGTAAACAAGGCCGAGCAGCAGAAGGGTCAGGATGCTCAGCAGACGGACAAACCCGGCGGCTCGGGTTCGTCTGGCTCAAGCTCCGGTTCGTCGAGTTCGAGCGGTGGCTCCGGCTCGGGTTCCACGTCTGGTGGCGGATCCACGAGCGGTGGCTCGACAAGCGGTGGAACCAGTGGTGACGCGAACTCGGGTGGTCTTTCGGCTGCCGAGGAGGAAAGCATCCACAGCTGGCTCGTGACGAAATACAACATGCTCGACGGCTATGTCTCTCGGGCCAATAGCGTGGTTGCGACCTACAACTCCACAGGCGATACCGGGCCGTGCGACAACTTGGTCGGGGATATGTTTGTCATCCGTGCCGAGTTTGGCCGGCAGACCTTTTCGCCCAAGTCAAAGTGGTACCGGCAGTACGCCAATCTTTGGGGTTGCTACACCAATCTGTGCCAATGGGTTGGGCATTACGGCGATGACGATGTCGCACTCAACAACTTCAATACCAACGTGGCGGCGATTGCCCTATGATGACCGGTCTTGTTTCTGCCGCCCCGAGCGCGCTCGACCGCGATCCCATGGTGGGCCTACGCCTGGCGCGCGTCGACGGGTTTGAGCCTGCCATCGCGCTGGGCCCGGACGAGCTGCCCGTTTACCTGCGCCGCTTTACGATGCTGTTTGCCGACGACACCACCATGCGCCGTGGCGGCATCGGCCGCGTGACACGTGCCGTCAACGCCCAGGGCGAGGCCGTGGCGCTCAAGCAGCTTATCTTGCCGACGCGCGACGAGTTCGATGACGATGCCGCTTACGAGGTGCTGGTCACCAAGTTTAAGGCGGCGTTTCGCGAGGAATACGAATGTCACCGTGCCCTTTCGGGCCTCAAGGGCTTTCCCCGCCTGTATGGATGGGGCGAGGTCGACGGCGTGCCCGCGATCGTTATGGAGTGGGTCGAGGGCGAGACACTTGCTCGCCTGCGCCCGCGTCTAGCCGTGGATGATGCCGGTCGTCTGTCGCCGCTCGTGGCGGCGCTTCTAGGTCGCGATCTGTTCGACCTGCTGTGCCGCATGAACCTGGTGGGGGAGGGCTTTGTCCATCGCGACATCTCGCCGGCCAATATTATGGTTCGCACAGCACGCCTGCCGCTCGACCAACAACTTGCCGAGGGCACGTTTGACCTGTGCCTGATCGACTTTGGTTCGTCGCTTGCCCTCGAGCCCGCCTCTGCGGTGGCGGGGACCGGCGGCAAGGCGTCGTTTACGGAGCGCTATGCAACGTTGCGCCGCGCGACGGTTGCCTACGCTCCGCCCGAGATGCTCACCGACGATATCGCCGACCTGCGTGTTTTGCGCATGTCGCCGGCGATTGACGTGTATGCCGCGGCGAGCACGGTCTATGAGCTCATCGCCGGCGTCGCTCCGTACGAGGTGGCGCCGGGCGCGTCGGGCACCTCGGGTTCGCGCAAAAAGACGCGTGATATTGCCAGCCCCTATCGTCTCAAGATGGATACGCGGCCCGACTATCCCGTTGGCGCCCATGCGCCCGGTTGCGACCTGACCCAGCTGCTGCGGCGTGAGCCCGATGTGGCGCTTGCCGCCGCCGAGCAGGCCCAGCAGCTGGGGCTCGAGCCGGACTCCGAGGAGCTGCGCGATGCGCTGGCGTTTGTCGATGCCCAGCTGTTCGACGTGATTATGGCCTGCCTGTCCTGCAGCCAGGGAGATCGTCCCGAGCCGGCTGCGGTGGAGGCGGCGCTTACGACGTTTTGCGATCACTACGCGCAAAACGTCGGTCGTTCGCTTCGCGGCGAGCCGCTCACGCCCTGCCCCATGGATGCGTCCGGTCGCATGGTCCGCCGCGCTGTGATGATCGGCACGACGGTTGCCTGCGGCGTGCTGTGGGCTGCTGTCGTGGTGTCGGCGGCGCTGCTGGTGTCGGGTGCTCGCGCGACGGTTGCCATGGGACCGCTTGTGTGGTCCGGGAAGCTGCCCGGCATCGTCGCCGCGCTGGCGTTGGCGCTGCCGGGTGTGGCGGGCATTGCCGCCGGTGCCATGTCGCACGATCGCCGCGCGGGGTTCCTACATGGCGTGCTGGCGCTTTCCGCTTGCGAGGTTCCGGTGTTGGTCGCCGCTGCGTGCGCTGTGTTTTCCCAGCGCGCCGTAGTGAGCGGCCTTGTCGCCGCCTTAATTGCAACATACGCGCTCACGTGGTTTTTGCTGGCGATGGACTTTGCCTTTGAGCTTCCCGTCGCGGCGCCGCGACGCGCAAAAACCCAGACGGCGACGCCGCTTGCCGGTGGGGCCGCGGCAGCTCGCGCCTTTGCCGGGGCGAACGAGGCGCCGTCCGATACGAGTTCAACGACCAAGGAGGTCTAGGCCATGGCATCTCAAACCGAGCTCACCCCGTGCGGAGCCATGTTCGACATCTTTAAGCGCGCGGCGCACCTGAGCCATATCGAGCTATGCGGCCTGGTGCTCTCGAGCCGCCCGCTCGCCGACGGCCGCAGCCCGCAAAGTCGTGCCGCCGATCGCTCCTGGGTTTCACGCTTTATCGTGCGCGCTCCGGTCGGCACGCTCCAGCAGCGCTATTTTGCCGATTACGGCACCTCGGCCGCGCGCATCATGTCGCATCTTGCCCTGCGCCGTCGCAATCCCATGGATGCCATGGCGATAACCAACATGGTGTGCGGGCCCGCCGGCGAGCCCATGGTGCGGGCGCTCGAGGAATGCCACCAGGATACGAATCTCTACCGCAATGCGCTCGAGCGCCTGTCGCAGGCGGCGGAGCTTATGCCCGCCGAGCGCGCCGAGGCCGTGCTGGTGCTGTTTGTCGCCGTCGGATGCTCGGCGGATGTTCGAACCTCGGTGACCTATGCCATCGACTATGCGCATGCGACTTGCGGCGGTGCCACGTCGACCCCGCGTTCGCTGAGCACCTCGACGGTCGCGGGCGAGCACGAGGCGGCGCCCGCGCACCCGCTGGGCCTGCTGCGCGTGCAAAACGGTTACGTGGTAAGCGCCCCGCGCTGGATTCAGCCGAGCGAGCAGGGCGTGGAGATCGGAGCGCTGGCCACGGGCGAGGGCGATATCACCGATGTTGGCGACGATGTCTCGGCCCGTCATGCCCGCGTGTGGTGCGATGACCAGAATGCCTGGTACGTCGAGGATCTGTCGTCCACCAACGGCACCGTGGTGGTAAGCGGCGCGACGAGCGTCTGCACCCAGGTCGAGCCCGGCCGCGCTGCCCAACTCAACCCCGGCGACGAGCTCAAGCTCGGCGAATCCACCACCTACGCCATCCTCCTCGGCGCCCTCTAGCCGGCAGTTAGGGACGTTCCTTTTCTGCCGGCACCCTGGGACACTCCTTGGCGGTCACCCGAGGTAAACCTTTACCGCCCACCTATATTTGCCGAAATTACACTTGACGGCGGGGTACAATAAACCCGCATGCGGATTTCCGTTGCGGGCGCTTCCCATCGCCGGGGCGTGCCCGGGAGCATCCGGCATGCGGCCTTTGCGGCGCTCGGTCATGTGCAAGACGGGCGGTCGGACCTGTGGAGCGCGTCAGTCGCCCCTCGCCTCGGCATACCTTCTCTCCACGCCATGTACCTGCTGCTCAGTCTGCCTGCCAGATGATTGGAAGCAACAACGAAAATCCCATCACGCCAACATCCCGGCGATCGCCGGGGCCTGTATACCTATATGAGAGGAGAGGGGTATATGGCGCGTAAGTTTAAGTCTATGGACGGCAACGAGGCGGCCGCATATGTTTCGTATGCGTACACCGAGGTAGCGGGAATCTATCCCATTACGCCGTCCAGCCCGATGGCCGACCATGTCGACCAGTGGGCGGCCCAGGGTCGCAAGAACATCTTCGGCACCCCGGTCAAGGTCGTCGAGATGGAGTCCGAGGCAGGTGCAGCCGGTACCGTTCACGGTTCGCTGGGCGCCGGTGCTCTGACCACCACCTACACGGCTTCTCAGGGCCTGCTCCTGATGATCCCGAACATGTACAAGATCGCGGGCGAGCAGCTCCCGGGCGTTTTCCACGTCTCCGCGCGTTGCGTCGCTTCCCACGCCCTGAACATCTTCGGTGATCACTCCGACGTCATGGCCTGCCGCCAGACCGGTTTCGCCATGCTCGCCGAGGGCAACGTCCAGGAGGTCATGGACCTCTCGCCGGTGGCTCACCTTGCCGCCATCGAGGGCAAGACCCCGTTCCTTAACTTCTTCGACGGCTTCCGCACCAGCCACGAGATCCAGAAGGTCGCCATGTGGGACTACAAGGATCTGGCCGAGATGTGCGACATGGACGCCGTCCAGGCTTTCCGCGATCACGCGCTCAACCCTGAGCACCCGCACACCCGCGGTAGCCACGAGAACGGCGACATCTTCTTCCAGAACCGCGAGGCCTGCAACAAGGTCTACGACGAGCTTCCCGCCGTCGTCGAGGGCTACATGAAGAAGATCAACGAGAAGCTCGGCACCGATTACGGCCTGTTCAACTACTACGGCGCTCCCGATGCTGATCGCGTCGTCGTGTGCATGGGCTCCTTCTGCGACGTGCTCGAGGAAGTCATCGACTACCTCAACGCTCACGGCGAGAAGGTCGGCCTGGTCAAGGTCCGTCTGTTCCGTCCGTTCTCCATCAAGCACTTCGTCGACGTT
The DNA here is from genome assembly GCA_934646965.1 of uncultured Collinsella sp. Taxonomy (GTDB): domain Bacteria; phylum Actinomycetota; class Coriobacteriia; order Coriobacteriales; family Coriobacteriaceae; genus Collinsella. The sequence continues at coordinate 5,846 of CAKUEZ010000024.1, forward strand.
CTCCCCGAGACCGTCCAGAAGATCGCCGTCATGGACCGCACCAAGGAGCCGGGTTCCATCGGCGAGCCGCTCTATCAGGACGTCGTCTCCGCTCTCTACGAGGCCGGCAAGACGGGCATCAAGGTCGTCGGCGGCCGTTACGGTCTGGGCAGCAAGGACACGCCTCCCGCGTCCGCGTTCGCTGTCTTCGAGGAGCTCAAGGCCGACGAGCCCAAGCGCGAGTTCACCATCGGCATTGTCGATGACGTGACCAACCTGAGCCTGCCCGAGGCCGAGGATGCGCCCAACACCGCAGCCCCCGGCACCATCGAGTGCAAGTTCTGGGGTCTGGGTGGCGACGGTACCGTCGGCGCCAACAAGAACTCGATCAAGATCATCGGCGACCACACCGACAAGTACGTCCAGGCCTACTTCCAGTACGACTCCAAGAAGACCGGCGGCGTCACCGTCTCGCACCTGCGCTTTGGTGATTCCCCGATCCGCTCGCCGTACTACGTGACCAAGGCCGACTTTGTCGCTTGCCACAACCCCAGCTACATCGTCAAGGGCTTCAAGATGGTCCGCGACGTCAAGCCGGGCGGCACCTTCCTGGTCAACTGCCAGTGGAGCGACGAGGAGTTCGCCGAGCACATGCCCGCCGTGGCCAAACGCTACATCGCGAACAACAACGTCAACGTCTACCTGATCGACGCTATCGACCTGGCCGCCAAGGTCGGCATGGGCAAGCGCACCAACACGGTGCTCCAGTCCGCCTTCTTCGCGCTGGCCAAGGTCCTGCCCGCCGAGGACGCCCTGCAGTACATGAAGGACGCTGCTACCAAGTCCTACATGAAGAAGGGCCAGGCCATCGTCGACGCCAACCACAAGGCCATCGATGCCGGCGCTACCGCCTTCCGTAAGTTCGAGGTTCCGGCCGACTGGGCTACCGCCGAGGATGCCGCTCCCGTCGAGCTCTCCGAGGAGACCAAGTCCGCCATCGCCCAGCAGGTCAAGAACCTGCTCGAGCCCATCGATCGCATGGATGGCGACAGCCTGCCTGTTTCCGCCTTCGTCGATTGCGCCGACGGCCAGTTTGAGCTGGGCGCCTCCGCATACGAGAAGCGCGGCGTCGCCGTTGTCGTTCCCCACTGGGACGAGACCAAGTGCATCCAGTGCAACCAGTGCGCCTATGTGTGCCCGCACGCCACCATCCGTCCGTTCGCGATGACCGAGGACGAGGCTGCCGCCGCGCCCGAGGCTACCCGCACGCTCGACGCCATGGGCCCCAAGGCCAAGGGCATGAAGTTCACCATGGCCGTGTCCCCGCTCGACTGCATGGGCTGCACCAACTGCGTCAAGGTCTGCCCCAAGGGCGCCCTCGAGATGGTTCCCACCGAGCAGGAGATGGACCAGCAGCCCGTTTGGGACTACATGGTCGAGAACGTCTCCGAGAAGAAGGAGCTCATCGCGGCCAACGTCAAGGGCAGCCAGTTTAAGCAGCCCTACCTGGAGTTCTCTGGCTCCTGCGCCGGCTGCGCCGAGACCGCCTATGCACGTCTGGTGACCCAGGTCGCCGGCGACCGCATGTTCATCTCCAACGCCACCGGCTGCTCCTCCATTTGGGGCAACCCCGCTGCCACCGCTCCTTACTGCAAGGACAAGGACGGTCACGGCCCGGCGTGGAACAACTCCCTGTTCGAGGACAATGCCGAGCACGGTCTGGGCATGGCTGTGGGCTACGAGGCCGTTCAGCACAAGCTGATCGCCGCTACCCAGGACATCATCGCTGCCGATGGCCCGTCCGATGAGCTCAAGGCCGCTGGCCAGGCTTGGATCGACTCCGTCAACGACGCCGAGGCCTCCAAGACCGCTGCCGCCGCCTACGTTGCCGAGCTCGAGAAGTGCGGCTGTGACGCTTCCAAGGCGATCCTCGCCGACAAGGCTTACCTCACCAAGAAGTCCTTCTGGATCTTCGGCGGCGACGGTTGGGCCTACGACATCGGCTTCGGTGGCCTGGACCACGTTCTGGCTTCCGGCCACAACGTCAACGTCTTCGTCTTCGACACCGAGGTTTACTCCAACACCGGCGGTCAGGCCTCCAAGGCCTCGAACCTGGGCCAGGTCGCTCAGTTCGCCGCTGCCGGTAAGGTGACCAAGAAGAAGTCTCTGGCCGAGATCGCCATGAGCTACGGCTACGTCTACGTGGCGCAGGTCGCCATGGGCGCCAACCCGGCTCAGACCCTCAAGGCTATCCACGAGGCCGAGGCCTACGACGGCCCGTCCCTCATCATCGGCTACAGCCCCTGCGAGATGCACTCCATCAAGAAGGGCGGCATGCAGAACTGCCAGGCCGAGATGAAGAAGGCTGTCGAGTGCGGTTACTGGAACCTCTTCCGCTTCAACCCCGAGGCTGCTGCCGGCAAGAAGTTCTCGCTCGATTCCAAGGAGCCCGCGGGCGGTTATCAGGAGTTCCTGATGAACGAGGCCCGTTACGCTTCGCTGACGCGTTCCTTCCCCGAGCGCGCCGAGGAGCTCTTCAAGGAGAACGAGCAGGCCGCTATGGACCGCTACCAGCACCTGCTGAAGCTCAAGACGGTGTACAACGAGGCCTAGGTCTCTCACCGCAGGATCTGAGGGCTAACCTTCGCGGACGTCCTCGGACATGAAAGAACCCCCGCTGCGCACTACGTGCGGCGGGGGTTCTTTCGTCCTGCGGAGTGTCCGCGAAGGTTAGCCCTCAGATCCTGCTACGACTACGTCCTCGGATTGTGTGGGCTGATGAAGGACGTGGTTGGTCGGGCATTCCGTCCCCTTCGCTGTTTCGCGGCTTTGCCGCGAAAGGCGCGCCACTTTGGGTATAGAGGGGGACTTGGTCGTTGCTGCCTTCTGTCCCTTTGCCGCGAAACGCGCGGCGAGGACTTCTTGGTTATTCCTTTTGATGGATGAAAAGCCGCTTGTTTTTGCAGGGGTGCATACTCATCCTATAAGTGCATAGAATCTCGTATAGTGCGAGTAAGATTTTGCGCTGTCCGTTTTGTGTTTAGCAAAGATATAGTTTGCATAATCCGGTCTAATCCACGCTCTATTTAAATAAAGTTGCACGTAAATGGCGTAAACATATCCGAGCAGGGGTTCTGTACGCTGAGCGGATAAAATCGACCGTTCACCGTTCAACTATTTTCAAAATGAATAAAATGAGCGATAAAGAGAATATAAACCTTAATAAACTCGCGTATCGCACGGACGCGGGTTATTAATGGGTTGTAGGCCTTTTACAGAAAGGATTCCAGCAATGTCTAAGCCTCTTGGCAAGCCCGATCGTATTGTCGTCGCCCTCGGCGGCAACGCCCTCGGCAACAACCCCGTTGAGCAGATCGAGGCCGTGAGCAACACCGCTCACGCTCTTCTCGGCCTGATCGAGCAGGGCAACGAGATCATCATCACCCACGGCAACGGCCCGCAGGTCGGCATGATCCAGAACGCCTTCGCCGCTGCCCACGACGCCATCGGTACCCCCGAGATGCCGCTGCCCGAGTGCGGCGCCATGTCCCAGGGCTACATCGGCTATCACCTGCAGCAGGGCATTGGCCGCGAGATGCACAAGCGCTACAAGCGCTGGCACGCCGCCACCGTCGTCACCCAGATCGAGTGCGACCCCGACGATCCCGCGTTCAAGAACCCGACCAAGCCGATTGGCCCCTTCTACACCGAGGAGCAGGCCAAGGAGTTCATGGCCGAGGATCCCTCCAAGGTCTTCGTCGAGGATTCCGGCCGCGGCTGGCGTCGCGTCGTCGCTTCCCCCGATCCCAAGAAGATCGTCGAGGCCGACTCCATCCTCAACCTGCTCGACAACGAGTTCATCGTCATCGCCTGCGGTGGCGGCGGCATCCCCGTCGTCCGCGACTACGAGAACAAGGGCTGCTACAAGGGCGTCCCCGCCGTCATCGACAAGGACCTGGGCGGCGAGCTGCTGGCCGAGGACTGCGACGCCGACGTTCTGTTCCTGCTGACCGCCGTTGAGCATGTCGCCATCAACTTTGGCAAGCCCAACCAGGAGGAGCTCGAGGACATCACCGCCGACGAGGCCGAGCGCCTGGCCGACGAGGGCCAGTTCGGCAAGGGTTCCATGGAGCCCAAGGTTCGCGCTGCCATCAAGTTCGCCCGTTCCCGCAAGGGCCGCACCTGCATCATCGGCGCTCTGGACAAGGCCGCCGAGACCATGGCTGGCCTCTCCGGTACCCGCATCCACGAGTAGTTTCTACTTCATAGCCTCTCTTCATGAGCCCCGCAGTCCGCTCCGACTGCGGGGCTTTTGCTATCCACCTAGTCATTGGGGACGGTCTTAAACGACTAGTAGTAGGCCCACATGGCTTCGATTTCGTTGAGGACTTCTACGACGCCCCAGCGGCGAGCGCTGCGGCTGGGCGAATTGGGGTCGTAGACGCCGATCTGGTCGACGTCGTCAATGCCGTAGAGCACGATGTAGTGGCCCACGCTGGTAAACGTGCCAGGACGCACGGCGGCAATCACAGGTGCGCCCGAGCGCAGTGCTTGGGTCATCGAGGTGCGGTCGTTATAGAGCTGCGTTCCGTTGAGTCCCAGCCGCCATGCGCCGCTGGTCATAAACGACCATTCGGTGGCTCCGGTGGGGGCGTAGTTGCCGGCTTCGGAAAGCGCGCACATATCGGCCGGCGTCATATCGGTGTGTCCGGTTTTAAAGATATAGACCATGGTGAGGCAGGTGGGGCCGCAGCCGTTTTGGCGGATGGTGCCGCCGGCATAGGGCAGCTCCGACCATGCGGGGTCAATCTGGTAGATGTGCGGCATGGTGCCGGCGCCCCACTGCGAGCGCGGAGTCGAAAAAGCAAATGAGTACCCGGGCGCGACCGGGGCTTTGAGGAGCTTTTCCTCGGCGGCGGGCTCCAGGCCGGCCGAGCCATGCGAGGCGCACGATCCAAGATATACAAAGGTCAGACATGCTATGACGGAGCACAGGGCAAGGCAGAGGCGATGAATCTGCGGATTGGCAATCCCGGCGCGTCCCATAGACCGCGGCTGCTTTGCGCCGCGCCCGCGATGGGGCTTCGAAAAAGAGCGGTGGATGAAATTGTCGGGCTTTCGTCGGTTATTATTTCGCTGCCGAGACGCTTCGGTCCGGCGTTGACGGGTGTCCGGGCGCGGGCGATCCGCCTGACGTGCGTTGGCGCCCTGCGGCCGAGACGACGGGGGACGTTCCTGCGAACGCTGCGAGGGCTCTAGGCCCTGCAGTTCGCTATCGTCAGAAGCGCTCTGGGATGTTGGCGTGGTACGCCCGGCAAGGCGAACGCTTCGCTGCCGTTCGCCGTCGTTGTATTCGTATGCCATTTGTACCGCCTCGTCTCGTGTATAACCCGTCTATCCTACAAAAAAGACGTGCAGCAAATGAGGACGTAGTCCAAAGCCTCGGTAAGCGGTGCGAATGGGGCAAAGGGGACCGTTGCTACACCATGCGAGTTTTCGCCCGTATCAATTACAGTCAATCGCCGCTCGTCTTAAAAACGGCGCCGTTCGTTGCGCGGTTCTGCCTTCGGTCGAGCCATAAACGGCAGCGCGCCGCCGAGGCCGTATTGTAAAGCCACGAAATAAAAGCGCACGGTCAGACAGGCCGCGCAAGGGGTGACGCCAAGGAGCGTCAAAAAGGAAAGGAGGGGAACAATGGCGGACAAGAACGCAGAGGTTGCAGTCGAGGATAACGGCGGTATGAAGAAAACGCTCTCGCTCTGGAACTTCTTCACCATCGGTTTTGGTGCCATCATCGGTACCGGCTGGGTTCTGCAGGTCGGCGACTGGATGGTCGTGGGCGGCGGTCCCGTTCCCGCTATGATCGCATTCCTCTTGGGTGCAATCTTCCTCGTGCCCGTCGGAGCTGTTTTCGGTGAGCTCACGGCTGCTATCCCCATCTCGGGCGGCATCGTCGAGTACGTCGACCGTAGCTTTGGCCGTACGCTGAGCTACATCACCGGTTGGCTCCTGGCTTTGGGCAACGGCATTCTGTGCCCGTGGGAGGCCATCGCCATCTCGACCCTCGTGTCCGAGATGTTCGGCAGCCTGCCCGGTCTTGAGTGGCTGCGCGCCGTCAAGCTCTACACCATCCTGGGCGCCGACGTTTACCTGTTCCCGACGCTGATCGCGCTCGGCTTTGCAGTCTACGTCATCTTCCTCAACTTCCGCGGTGCCAGCTCGGCCGCCAAGCTCCAGGCCTTCCTGACCAAGGCTTTGCTCTGCGGCATGCTGCTCGCCATGGGCGTCTCGCTGTTCACCGGCTCGCCGGACAACGCCATGCCCGTGTTCTCCCAGGTCACCGGTGCTGGCGGCGGTAAGGCCGCTACCGAGAGCACCAGCCTGTTCGCCGGCATCGTGTCGGTTCTGGTTCTGACCCCGTTCTTCTACGCCGGCTTCGACACCATTCCCCAGCAGGCTGAGGAAGCGGCCGAGGGCCTCAACTGGAACAAGTTCGGCAAGATCATCTCCCTGGCCCTGCTGGCCGCCGGCGGTTTCTACATGGTCTGCATCTACTCGTTTGGCACCATCCTCGACTGGCACGAGTTCGTTAAGAGCCCGGTTCCCGCGCTCGCCTGCCTCAAGGGCATCAACATGCTCCTGTATCTGGCCATGCTCGTCATCGCCACGCTTGGACCCATGGGCCCCATGAACTCCTTCTACGGCGCCACGAGCCGCATCATGCTCGCCATGGGCCGCAAGGGCCAGCTGCCCGAGCAGTTCGCCGAGGTCGATCCCAACTCCGGCGCTCCCAAGCTCGCCTGCGTCGTCCTGGGCGTCATCACCGTCGTCGGTCCGTTCCTGGGCAAGAACATGCTCATCCCTCTGACCAACGTGTCGGCTCTCGCCTTTATCTTCTCCTGCGGTATGGTCGCCCTCGCTTGCCTGCGCATGCGCTTCACCGAGCCCGACCTGCCTCGTCCCTACGAGGTGCCCGGTGGCAAGTTTGGCATCTGCCTCGCTATCGGCGCCTGCGCCATCATCATCGGCCTGCTCGTGATCCCGTTCTCTCCCGCCTCCCTCAACATGGTGGAGTGGAGCATCGTGATCGGCTGGCTGGCCATCGGCCTGGCTCTCATGGCCTTCACCAATTCCCGCAAAAAGTAACGCCTAGCCGGGGCGGATCAGGTGCGCGGGACCCTCTCTTCCGCGCACCGAACCCGGCACCACTTGGGTAGCTTTGTGAGGCCTTAACCCAACACGGCCTCGCCCACTATATGGATCCATAAGGAGGAACCATGTCCACTAAGTATGCAATCGTTGGCGGCAAGCTCATCGACGGCACCGGCGCCGAGCCGGTCGAGAACTCTCTCGTTCTCGTCGACGACAACGGCAAGATTGAGTATGCCGGCGTCATGCAGGACCTTCCCGAGGGCATTGAGGTTATCGACGCCGCCGGCAAGACCGTCCTTCCCGGCCTGATCGACACCCACCTGCACTTCTCGGGCAACCTGACCGACGATGACACCGACTGGGTCATGCAGCCGCTCCTCGAGAAGCAGGCCGTCGCCGTCAAGCAGGCCTATGACTGCCTCACCCACGGCCTCACCACCGTCTGCGAGATCGGCCGCTTTGGCATCCAGATTCGCGACTGCATCGACAAGGGCGTCTTTAAGGGCCCGCGCGTTCTGGCTACCGGCCTTGGCTTCTGCCGCGTTGCCGGCCACGGCGACTCCCACCACTGCACCCAGGAGCTCAACAAGGAATCGCACCCCTGGGGCGACCAGGTCGACGGTCCTTGGGATCTGCGCAAGGCTGTCCGTCGTCGCCTGCGTGAGAACCCCGACGCCATCAAGATCTGGGCTACCGGTGGCGGCATCTGGCGCTGGGACTCCGGTCGCGACCAACACTACTGCTCCGAGGAGATCCAGGCCGTGGTCGAAGAGGCCAAGATGGTCGGCATCCCCGTGTGGAGCCACTGCTACAACAACCACGCCGCTGCCTACGATTCCGTCCGCTTTGGCTGCGAGCAGCTGATTCACGGCTTCGACATCGATGAGCGCACCATGGACCTCATGGCCGAGCAGGGTACCTTCTTTACCCCGACGATTGCCTTCCTGCCCACCTGGTACTCCACCTATCCGCCCGTCTACGTCCCCGAGCTGCACGACAAGTACGAGGGCACCCTGGTCGAGAAGGAGCTGCAGCGCAACTATGACTGCCTGCGCGAGGCCAAGAAGCGCGGCGTCGTCATGACGATCGGCTCCGACTCCTTCTCCTTCGTCACCCCGTACGGCAACTGCTCCATCGAGGAGATGTACGAGTTCGTCGACAAGATCGGCTTCACCCCGGTCGAGACCATCACCTGCGCCACCCTCAACGGTGCCAAGATGTGCCACATCGAGGACGAGACCGGTTCCATCGAGGCCGGCAAGTGCGCCGACCTGCTGGTCGTCAACGGTGACGTCGCCGCCGACATCCACGTGCTCAACACCGACAACATGGACGTCATCATGAAGGACGGTTGGATTGTCGAGGCCGGCACCTTCGGCGAAGCCAACAAGTACAGCGCGTAGGCTACCGTTCATCGATGGCTGGATGTAAATCAAAGAAAGTGATTGCATAATGCAATGGAGAGGGTCGCTTGCGGCCCTCTTTATTGCTATGGGTGCGTTAGTCAGAAGGGGATGACGGTGGATTTCAATAGGCTGATCTTGGGCAAAAGCTATAACTCGACCAAGGTCTTTCGTACCGCTCAGCATGTGGTCCAGGCTATTTTGCTTGGCGTTGTCGTTCCGCTGCTCATTCTGCTGCTTATCTGGGATTTAACCGATAATCCCAATCCCGTTCCGGCCGTTGTCGTCATTGCCGGCTTGGTCATGCTGTGCTTTTTCTTCTCGTATGTCTTTGTGGTGCCCGACGACCTCACGTCGAGCGCTACCGACCGCACGCTCGCCATCGCCTCAAAAATATTCGCCTATACGTCGCGCGGCTTAACGCCCGAGGCGGCCCTGGGTGCCTCCAAGATCATCCTGTCCGAGACCTTTGCCTCGGCCATTTGCTTTACCGACGGCAGGCAGGTGCTGGCAAGCTGGGGCGAGGATTCGGCAAAGTGCCCCGCCGGCACCCCGGTCGTGCTCAAGACCACGCTCAACGTGATTGAGTCTGGCGAGCAGAGTGTGTTTTCGCGCGACGCCTCGTCCGAGACGGGTGGCTACTTTCCCCGCCTGCGCGCCGGCATTGTCGCGCCGCTTACCGTGCGCGGGCATTGCGTGGGCACGCTCGAGCTGTACTATCCCCGCCTGAGCAGCATCGATATGCGCCAGACGGCCCTTGCCTCGGGCTTTGCCGATCTCATCTCCACGCAGCTTGCGAGCTTTGAGCTCGAGCGCCAGGACGAGCTCACAGCCCGCGTTGAGCTTCGCGCCCTGCAGTCGCAGGTCGACCCGCATTTTCTATTCAATACCATCAGCACTATCGTGTCGCTCGTGCGAACCGAGCCCGACAAGGCCAGGTCGCTGCTCATCGATTTTTCCAATTATTACCGTCAGACGCTTTCTGACTCCGATACGCTCACCACGCTCGAGCACGAGGTGGAACAGGGCACTCGTTATATCAATCTTATGCAGGCCCGTTATGGCGACGGCCGTCTGCGCGTTTCGGTCGATATCGACTTCGAGGTGCGCGACAGCATGGTGCCGCCGTTTATCTTGCAGCCGTTGCTCGAAAACTGCATCAAGCACGCGCAGCGCGAGACCGAGCCGCTTTCTATTCATGTAAGGGCTTTCGAGACCGATGACGGCCTGGAGATTATCGTCGAAGATGACGGCATCGGCATGAGCGAGGAAGTCTGCGCTCATCTGTTCGAGCAGCATAGACGGGAGGAGCCCGAGAGCATTACTGCCGACGGCTCCATTAAACGAGGCTGCGGGCTGGCGCTCTTTAACGTTCTTCAGCGCATCCATTTCTTTTACGGAGAAGATTCCGGCATGCGCGTGGAGTCCCAGGAGGGCGTGGGGACGCAGGTCATCGTTGAGTTGAATGGTGAACCGCATGAGCCGGCGCCGATGACGGCGTAGCATGCGAGTGTATTGAGAAGAGAGGAAGCGGACATGTCCGAGGGCTGGAACATCCTAGTGGTTGATGACGAGCCTCCCATTAGGGCTGAACTACGCTATCTGTTAGAGAGGGATGCGCGCGTGGGACAGATTGCCGAGGCGGGCAATGTTACCGAGGCGGTGGAATCGATTCTGTCGAACAAGCCCGACGTGCTGTTCTTGGACATTACTATGCCGGGCCGCTCGGGGATTGAGCTTGCCGAGACGTTGCAGAACCTAAAAAGACCGCCGCTGGTGGTCTTTGTGACGGCGTTTGCCGAGTACGCTGCCGATGCTTATAACCTCGATGCCGTCGACTACGTGGTCAAGCCCGTTGAGGACGCGCGCCTGACGAAGGCACTCGACAAGATTGAGGCTGCCTTGGGCGTCCGCCGCGTCGTCCAGGCTCCGCGTCAGCCGCTGCGCTTGACGGCAGATCGCGGGGGCAAGAAGGTGTTCATTCCCGTTGCGGATGTCTGTTACTTTGAGGCGCGCGCCGATTTTTGCAACGCCATCTGTCCCGAGGGGACGTACCTCATCAACGAATCGATCTCCTCGCTTGAGCGGCGCTTGGCGCTCGAGGGCTTCATCCGCGTCCATCGCAGCTATCTGGTCAATTTGGAGGACGTGCATAACGTTGAAGTCGGCTCCACGGGCCTGATGGAGTTGAGGCTCGATCGCGTGGACTCGACTGTGCCGGTGTCCCGTCGTCGCGCCGCCGAGGTCAAGTCGCACTTGGGGCTTGCATAAGAGCCCGCGTGTCATCGTTTGCCACCGTAGGTTTGGCATGGCTGTGGGGTGGGCATAATGGATTGCATCGAATGAAATCGAAAGGATTATCATGCCCGCGCTTATCACCCATCATCTATTTGGCGAGGAAAGCATCGAGCGTCTGCCGCAGGGCGTTATCACGTCTGACGAGGAGCGCATTGCTTTTATCCTGGGCAACCAGGGTCCCGACCCGTTTTTCTTCCACATTCTGACGCCGCGCGTTTCCGACTGCACGCTGCTGGCGCAGGTTATGCACCGCTCGCGCATGTCGCGCCAGCTCTCGTGCCTACGCGACGGCGTGTCCCATCTGCTTCCGCGCGATGCCAACCTTGGCCGCGCCTTTGCGCTTGGCCTGCTGTCGCACTACGTGCTCGACCGCAATGCCCATCCCTTTGTCTACGAGCAGCAGTTTGGCATCGTTGAGTCCGATCCCGAGCTGGAGGATTCGAGCAGCCAGGTCCATGCGGTGCTCGAGAGCGACCTGGATGTGCTGATGCTGCAGATCAAGCGCGACGGCGCCACGGTCGACGACTATCCGCCGGCGGGCGAGATCGTTACCACCGACCGTATCAATCGCGTGGCCGGCGTGCTGATGAGCTATGTCGCCGGGCGCGTGTATGGGATCGATATCCCGGCGGGGGAGTATGGCGCCGCCGTTGCCGACATGCAGCTGCTCTATCGCGCCGTTGAGCCGGCCGGTTCGGTCAAGACGCGCGCAATTGCCCTGGTCGAGGGTCTGGTGCACGACTACTCGCTGCTCGATGGCCTTGCTCACCGCGTGACGACCGAGCTGCCCGAGCGTACCGGCAACCTGGGCCATCTGTCCTGGAAGAACCCCTTTACCGATGAGGTCTCGAATGAGAGCTTCCCCGAGGTCTTCGACCGCGCGCTGGTCGATTACGAGTGCACGGTCGCCCGCTTTATCGAGACCGGCGACATGGAGGCCGTGACCAGCCATGTCAACTACAGCGGTCGCGTGCTTGGCGTCGACGAGGAGTTCGACCGCGAGGAATAACAAGCCGCCTTGTCCACGCCTCCCAATAAGTTGCGGTGGAATAGTTCCTGAATGAAGCCTCCGGAGGGCTAAACAGGAACTATTTCAGCGCAACAGCGTTGATGGGATGGTGTTTCGCCCTGCAAGTCCGTATGGCCGCCCCTGTCCCTTTGCCGAATCCTTACCGGCGCTTCTGGACAATTGGGGTACGATGAACTAACTGCATATCGGGCGGATACGAAGGGGCCCTGTCCATGAAATACACCAAGCTCGAGCGTAACTGGGTCATGTACGATGTGGGCAACTCGGCCCTCGTACTGCTCAATACCTCGGTGGTGCCCATCTACTTTAACGCCATCAATACCGGTGCTTCCTCGGCAGACCTGGTAGTCGCTTGGGGCAACGCGCAGACGATTGCCTCGTTGGTCATTGCCATGCTCATGCCTATTCTGGGTGCGCTTGCCGATTACGCCGGCAACAAGATCAAGTTCTTCCTGGGCTTCTTCCTCACGGGCCTGGTTCTTTGCCTGGCGCAGGCTATCCCCATGTCCGCTATGGCATTTTTGACCGTGTACGTGCTGTGCACCATCGGCCTCAATTCGTCCATGACGTTCTACGACGCCATGCTGCCCGACATCACCACCGACGATCGCATGGACGCCGTGTCCAGCTCGGGCTATGCCTGGGGCTACATCGGTTCCACCGTGCCGTTCATCGTCTGCCTGGCGCTCATCATGGGCGGCCCTGCCCTTGGTGTTCACACCATGTGGGCAACGCGTCTATCGTTTATTATCACCGGTGCCTGGTGGCTCATCTTTACCCTGCCGCTCATTCGCACCTATAAGCAAAAGTACGGTCGCGAGCGCGGTCCCGAGGACACTCTCGGCCACATCGTGGGTGGCGTATTCTCCGAGGTCGGACACACCATGCGCGAGATCACCCGCAACAAGACCGTGCTGGTCTACATGATCGCGTTCTTCTTCTACATCGACGGCGTGCACACGGTCATTTCCATGGCCACCAGCTACGGCTCGGCTTTGGGTATCGACTCGACCCAGCTGGTGCTGGCGCTGCTCGTCACGCAGTTCGTGGCCTTCCCGTCCGCCATTATCTACGGCAAGCTCGCCGGTCGCGTGGGCACGCTCAACATGATTATGGTGGCGGTCGCCGCCTATATGGGCATCGTGCTCTTTGCTGCGTTCTTCTTAAAGACCGCCTTCGAGTTTTGGGTGCTCGCCATCTTGGTCGGCCTGTTCCAGGGAGGCGTGCAGGCGCTGAGCCGCAGCTACTTCGGTCGCATCATTCCCAAGGAAAAGTCCAACGAGTACTACGGTTTCTTTGATATCTTTGGCCGCTACGCAAGCGTTATGGGCACCTTCCTGGTGTCGGTCGTCACCTCGCTGACCGGCAACCCGTCGCTGGGCGTCCTTTCCATTGGCGTGCTGCTGGTGGTTGGCTTTATGCTGCTGGTCCGTTTGTCCCGCATGGCTCAGGCGGCACAGTAAGCGCGGGCTGGATAGTGCTTGTTTGTGGTGCTCTTTTAAGATTCCGGACGTAAAACATTTCCGTCTATCCAACAATGCCGAGCCCAAGTGGGTATGATGGAATCAGCTAGGTCGCGGGGCGTCGCCTGTGTTTGGCGGCGCCCTGTTTTTGTGTTGTAAGGAGGGTAAGGCATGAATGCCACGGTGGTGATTCCAACGTACTGGGCGGGCGATGATGCCCGTGCAAATGCCCCCGGCACCTACGACCATTCGACAAAGCTCAATGCCGCCAATCCCGAGCTCGACCGCTGCTTGGGTTCGCTCGAGCAGGTGCGCGACATCCCGCGCGTTATCTTGCTGGTGGTTTGTCCGGCGTCTGCTACGGCCGACGTTGCGGAGCGCGTGCACGAGATCGTTGACGCGCATCCTACGCTCAACGTGACCGTCGTTACCAATATCGAGGCATCGCGCATCGCGGACCGCGTGGCGCAGATTGCGCCCAAGGGCTCGGGCGAGTGCGTGAGTCTTCGCGGTTACGGCGCCATCCGCAACATGGGACTGGCCTGCGCCGCCGTGCTGGGCCACGATGCCGTCATTTTCGTCGACGACGACGAGACCATCATCGATGCCGACTTTATGAAGCGTGCGACGTATGCGCTGGGGCAGCAGACGCGCCAGGGCCTGCCGATCCTGGTCAAGAGCGGTTATTTCTACGACCGCGATGGGTCGCCGCTTGCCCCCACGGACAAAGTTGGCATCTGCCACCGCTGGTGGACCAAGCGTATCGAGTTCAACCGCTGGATGAAAAAAGCGCTCTCGGGCACGCGCATCTCGCGCTCTAACTACGTGTGCGGCGGCCTTATGGCCCTGCATGCCCGCGCCTTTACCCGTGTGGCCTTCGACCCGTTTATCACCCGCGGCGAGGACCTGGACTATCTCTTTAACATGCGCATGTTTGGCTACGACGTGTGGTTCGACAACGAGTGGACCGTGCGCCATCTGCCGCCCGAGTCCGAGAAGCGCTCGCCACGCTTTATGCAGGACGTGTACCGTTGGTACTACGAACGAGCCAAGCTGACGTTTGCCGCGCACCAAAAGGAGCTCATTCCCGTTACGGCCGCGTCGCTCATGCCCTATCCGGGGCCATGGATTTCGCGCGAGCTCGACGACCGCGTGCGCAAGACCGCCATGGTGCGCAGCATGTTTACCCGCGAGCACGAAGGCTACCTGCACATCTGGCGCCACGGTATTGCCGAGGCCCAGGCGTATGCACGCCAAAACGCCGCAAGCTATCTGCGTTTCCAGAGCTTCTGGCCCAAGATTATGGACGGGCTTTGGCGTGACGCCCAACTGATCAACATCCTGGAGGGGGAGTAATGGCCGACCGCCGCGACGGGCGCGACAGCTCAATTTCGTTCTTCCGCATCATTGCCGTGTTCTGTGCCGTCTGCGTGATGGCCTACTTCATCTTTGCGCTGGCGACCGGAATCGAGCCCATTGCGACGGTTGTCGCCTGTGCTCTGCTCTGCATTTTCCTGTGCATCTTTATCTTTTTGACGCTCAACCCCGATTCGGTGCGCTCGCAGTACACCGAGGAGACGCTCTCGGTTGCGTCGGCCATGCTCGAGGACATCAAGGGCGGCCTGACGCAGGAGTCGGCGCTGCTGGTGTGTCGTCGCATCCTGCCCGAGACGCGTGCCATGACGGTGGCGATTACCGACGAGAATAACGTGTTGGCCTGTGCGGGCGAGTTCGAGGAAAAGCTCCCGCCCAATGCGCCCATCCATACGCTTGCCACGCGCTACGTGATCGAGCACGGCATCGTGCAGTCGTTCAACCGCGTGGTCGACGTGGTGGGTTCTGACGGCTCGCACAACCAGGTCCCTGCCGGCATCATCGCGCCTATTAAGGTGGGCGACCGTACCGTCGGCACGCTCAAGTTCTACTATCGCACGCCGCGTGCCGTCGATCGCACCCAGTACGCCCTGGCTTCTGGCTTTGCCGAGATCTTGTCCACGCAGCTCGCCATCCACGAGCTCGAGGTGCAAAAGGAGCTCACGGCCCGTGCCGAGGTGCGTGCCCTGCAGGCCCAGATCAATCCGCACTTTCTGTTTAACACGCTCAACACCATTGCGTCCTTTACGCGCACCGACCCGCTGCGCGCCCGCGAGCTGCTGCGCGAGTTCTCGTCGTTCTACCGTGCCACGCTCGACAATTCGGGCTCGCTGATTCCGGTCTCGCGCGAGGTTGCCCAGACCAAGCGCTACCTCACCTTTGAGAAGGCACGTTTTGGCGAGGACCGCGTGCTGGCGACCTTCCATGTGTCGGAGGATGTCGAGGACACGCTGGTGCCGGCCTTCGTGATTCAGCCGATCGTCGAAAACGCCGTGCGCCACGGCATGGGCGACGATGGCGCGCTCAAGATCGATGTCACGGTAGACGAGGACGGTGACGATGCGATTTTGATCGCCGTTGCCGATAACGGCGTGGGCATGGACGAGGGAACCGCCGCCAGGTTGTTTGACGAGCGCTCGGCCCGTCCCGACGCCAGCTCCCCGCAAGGTGGCGGTGCCGGCGTGGCCATGCACAACATTTCTGAGCGCATCCATCGCTTTTATGGACCGCATTCTTATACGCGCGTCGAATCGGCGCCGGGCAAGGGCACGAAGGTGCTCCTGCATCTTGATTTGTCAGAGAGTATCTTTGATATTCAAGAGTAAAATAAAGGTCTCTGGGTTTAACGTTTGACGACGGTTGCCCGGCGTAGTTTGTTGACGAAAGGTTTTATCCCTATGCTGCGTGCGATGATTGTGGATGATGAGGCGCCGGCTCGCTCGGAGCTTCGCTTCTTGCTCGAGCAGACGGGCAAGATCGGCACGATCACAGAGGCGTCGAGCGTGCGCTCCGCCATCGAGATGCTTATGGAAAGCCGGGTCGATGTCGTGTTCCTCGACATCTCGATGCCCGGTGCATCGGGCCTGCAGCTTGCCGAGGCGCTGCATAAGCTCAAGAACCCGCCGGCGATTGTTTTTGTGACCGCCTATAGCGACCATGCGGTCGAGGCGTTTGATGTCGATGCCGTCGACTATCTGATGAAGCCTGTCGAGGAGGCGCGTCTTGATCGCGCCATCGAGAAGGTTATACAGCGCAGCAAGCCCGTCACCGACAGCAAGGTGACTATCGAGCGCATCCCGGTGGAAAAGGGCGGCCGCAAGGTCCTCATCCCCGTGGACGACATTCGCTTTATCATGGCCAAGGACGATTACTCTTGCATCTACACCATCGACGATCGTTTTCTGTCGACGACCTCGCTGGCGCAGTTCGAGGCCAAGCTGTGCGACTTTGGCTTCTTCCGCGTGCATCGCCGCTATATCGTGAACCTGGCGTGCGTCACGGACGTGGAGACGGTGCCTTCGGGTGCCATCCAACTGGGCATTACGGGCGTTGACGAACGCGTGCCGGTTTCGCGCCGTCGTGTCGTGCCGCTCAAGAAGGCCCTGAGCCTGTAGAACACTGGCCCCGCAGCTCTGTAGACCAAAGTCGTCTACGGAGCCGTGGGGCCTTTTTGATGTAGACGTTGGATACGAAATCGGTTTTGCGAAAGGGATCTCATGAACAGTGCGGACGCCAAGCGCATCGACATTATCTCGGACACCCACGGCTATCTTTCTCCCGCGCTCCTGGATGAGCTCAAGGGCGCAGACCTGATCATTCACGCCGGAGACCTAACGTCCGAGATGGACTACGAACACTTATGCACCATCGCCCCCGTGCGAGCGGTCCTAGGCAACAACGACTACTACCGAGACTACGGCCCCGATGTGGACCGTCTAGCTCTCTTTACCTACGAAGGTCTTAAATTCGCCGTAGCCCACTACCGCGAAGACTTGCCCGTGG
This sequence comes from uncultured Collinsella sp., assembly GCA_934646965.1. Taxonomy (GTDB): domain Bacteria; phylum Actinomycetota; class Coriobacteriia; order Coriobacteriales; family Coriobacteriaceae; genus Collinsella. Next base: position 23,047 of record CAKUEZ010000024.1, read on the forward strand.
GCTCGGTAGACGTAGCCATCAACGGCCACACCCACGTAACCAAAGAAGCCCAAGTAGGCCGCTGCCTAGTCCTCAACCCGGGCAGCGCCAGCTACCCCAGAGGCACCAGAGGCCCCACCATGGCCCGGATGTTGGTTTCCAACGGCAAGATCCTAAGCACCAAATTTATTGACCTAGAGTAACCGCAACAAAAACGGGGGATGCAGATCGCATCCCCCGTTTCTTTTTCAGCCAAAGGCCGAGTCCCAACAAGAATAATCAGACCAACCCCGCCGAGGAGCACGGGGATCTCGAGCCGCGGAAGCGGCGAGGAACAAGAACTGTTTGGACAAAGTGACGGCAGGGAGGGTCTCCGGGGCCGGCTGGCGCGGGTTAAGTTTGTCGCGAGTTCCGCACGCAAAGGAAAGCACTTAATGTGCTTTCCGTCTTGCGCAGGACTGTAGAGCAGCAAACTTAACCCGCGCCAGCCGGCCCCGGAGACCCTCCCGGAGGGCCCAAAAAATTTTTCAAAAAAGTTGTTGCGCGCCGGACAGACTTCTGTGTATACTAATCCCCGCAGCGCACGCGAGCGGAAACAAACGCGAACGACTGCCTGGGGAGTTAGCTCAGTTTGGTTAGAGCGCCGGCCTGTCACGTCGGAGGTCGCGGGTTCGAGCCCCGTACTTCCCGCCAACGCAATTAAAGCCACGTCTTCGGACGTGGCTTTTTGCGTGTTCAAGACTTTAGTCTGCTGGGCGCGCAGCGGCCAGCTTCAACCCACCCGCTATGCGGGTGGAGAC